>NZ_JAALEH010000009.1:0-117953 GCF_011058195.1 Rhodococcus sp. 14C212
GTGCGGCCGCCTGGGCCCGGTACCGGCACGGCGAGAACTTCCTCGACGCCCTCACCGGCGGCCGCACCCCCCGCGCGGCCTGGCAGGCGCTGCCGGGGGAGGACTGGCCCCGCCGACTGGCCGAACTCGCCGCGTCGGTCGCCGCCACCGGGCACGCCGCGGTGCTCGTGGTACCCGATCAGCGCGACCTCGACCGGGTCGTGTCGGCCTGCACCGCCCTCGCCGGCGCCGACTGCGTCGTCGGGCTCGCCGCCGGGCTCGGCCCGGCCGTGCGCTACCGGCGCTGGCTCGCCGCGTTGCGCGGCACCGCGCGCATCGTCGTCGGGACCCGGGCCGCGGTGTTCGCCCCCACACCGGGTGTCGGGCTGATCGTGGTGTGGGACGACGGCGACGACCTGCACTCCGAGCCGCGCGCGCCGTACCCGCACGCGCGGGAGGTGGCGCTGCTGCGGGCCCACGCCGCCGGCGCCGCCGTCGTCCTGGCCGGGCACGCCCGCACCGCCGAGACCCAGGCCCTCGTCGACGCCGGGTGGGCTCACGACCTCTCCGCACCCCGCGACGTCGTCCGGGCCTGCGCTCCCAAGATCACCGCGCTCGCCGACAGCGACCAGGCGCTCGCGCGCGATCCCGCCGCCCGCGCGGCCCGCCTGCCGGCCATCGCGTTCGCCGCCGCCCGCGCCGCCCTGAAGGCCGACCGGGGGGTGTTGGTGCAGGTGCCCCGACGCGGCTACGTGCCCGCGCTGGCATGCGCCAAGTGCCGGACCCCGGCCCGCTGCCGGCACTGCAACGGCCCGCTCGCGTTGCCGCAGGCGGCCGGTCCGGACGGCGCTGCGACGCCCGCCTGCCGCTGGTGCGGCATCGCCGACGCCACCCATCGCTGCCATGCGTGCGGCGCCCGCGCCCTGCGCGCCGTCGTCGTCGGCGCCGGGCGCACCGCGGAGGAACTCGGCCGGGCCTTTCCCGGCGTCCCGGTGGTCACCTCCGGCGGGTCGGAGGTCAAGGCCACCGCCCCGGCGGGGGCGTCGCTCGTCGTCGCCACCGTGGGTGCCGAGCCCGTCACCGCCGGCGGGTACGGCGCGGCGCTGCTGCTCGACGGGTGGGCGCTGCTCGGCCGCGCGGACCTGCGGGCCGCCGAGGAGACGATGCGCCGCTGGCTCACCGCGTCGTCGCTGGTGCGGCCCTTCGCCGACGGCGGCCAGGTCGTCGTCGTCGCAGACTCCGGCATCCCGACCGTGCAGGCGCTGGTGCGGTGGGACCCGATCGGGCACGCGCAGTCCCAGCTCGCCGAGCGCGCCGAGGTCGGGTTCCCGCCGGCGGTGCACATGGCCGCCGTCGACGGCACCGCGGCCGCGGTCGCCGACCTGCTGGCCGCCGCGACGCTGCCGCCGGAGGCGGAGGTGCTCGGGCCGGTGCCGTTGCCGCCGGGGGAGCGGTTACCGTTCGGGGCCGACGATCCCGAGCCGGACGAGGTGCAGCGCATGGTGATCCGGGTGCCGCGCGGTCGGGGCCTCGCCCTCGGCCGGGCGTTGCGCGAGGCGCAGGCCGCCCGCAGTGCCCGCCGCGGTGAGGGCGCGCTGCGGGTGCAGATCGATCCGCTGCGCATCGGGTGACGGCCGTCGCCCCTCCCGGCCGGGACGGTGCGCGCCGACTGCGTCCCGCCGGGCCCGCACCGAGTCCGAGTGCCCCGAGAGGGCGATGTCCGCACCGTTCGACAGGACGGCAGAATCGCCCGCCACCTGCAGAAAGACGGCATGCCGCGCGAGGGCAACTGTGTCACGATAAGTCCAGGGGCAGGGGTCGACCCTGGTGACCGAACCGGTGGCGGGCGGTGCGGACCGGCACGGGCGGACCGGAAGGGAGGGGCCGTGAACGGCACACGCAGGATCGTCGCAGCGCTGGCCGGTGCGGCGGCCGCCGCTGCCGTGTCCGTCACCGGCGCGGGCGCCGCGCCCTCGGCGGGGTCGACGGCGTTCGTGCCCGTCACCCCGGGCCCCGTGGCCACCACGCATGCCCAGGCCGCCGGCTACGCCGAGGACCACCCCGGGGCGGCACCGGCGGGGTCGAACGACTTCGGATGCGTGCCCTCCCCGGACCATCCGCGGCCGGTGGTCCTCGCCCACGGCACCGACTCCAACTCCTACTCGGACTGGGCGGCGGTCGCCCCGCTGCTCGCCGACGCCGGCTGGTGCGTCTTCGCCCTCGACTACGGAAAGGCCGACGGCGCCGACGAATACGGCACCGGGGACATCCGGGTCAGCGCCGCGCAGCTCGGCGGGTTCGTCGAGCGTGTGCGCGCCGACACCGGCGCCGACACGGTCGATCTCGTCGGCTACTCGCAGGGCGCCACCGTCGCGCGGTACTACGTCAACCGCCTCGGCGGATCGGCCGTCGTGGACCGCTGGGTGGGGGTGGCCTCGCCGAGCTACGGCGGCACCTTCTACGGGCTCGGCGCCGCGGCCGCGGCCGCTCCCGGCGCCACCGACGCGGTCGAGGACTTCTTCTCGGTGGCCCTCGCGCAGCAACTGCAGGGCTCCGACCTGCTCACCGAACTCAACACCCCGGTCGACACCGTTCCCGGCGTCCGCTACACCACCATCGGATCCCGCGTCGACGAGGTCATCCAGCCGTCCACCAACGTGGCGCTGCGCGGACCCGGGGCGGTCAACCTGATGATCCAGGACCTGTGCCCACCGGATCAGACCGGGCACTTCAACATGGTGTACGACCCGTTCTCGCTCACCGTGATCCGGCACGCCCTCGACCCCGAGCGGTACGCCCCCGGCGAGTGCGTCCCGGTGCGGCTCGGCACGGGCATCCCCGAACTGATCATCGAGAGCAACTCCTGAGCCGTTCCGCCCCCGGGCCGTGTCCGGTGCCCCGATCATGGGTATGCGGGCGGCAGGAGCCCGTGCGGACGACGGTCACCGGCGCCCGGGACGGCGCGCCGAAGGGAGGTAGCGGTGAACGTCCCCTCGCTTCCGGCACGCGCTCTCGCGGTGATCCGGGCGCCGCAGCTCGTGCCGCCGCGGCAGTACCTCCGGGTGGCCGCGCGGTGCGTGTACCTCGCTGCGCTGGTCGGCACCGTCGTCACCATGGGCATCCCCGCCGACCGGGTGTACCAGGCGGCCTGGATCGTCGCCGGGCTGATCGCCTTCGCGATCGACCGGCCGTGGCGCGGGCACGTGCGCGTCGTCGTCGACTGGCTGCCCCTGGTCGCGGCGCTCGTGGTCTACGACCACACCCGTGGCATCGCCGACGAACTCGGCCTGCCCGTTCGGATACACGAACTGGTCGCCGTGGAGAGCTGGCTGTTCGGCGGCACGGTCCCGACGGTGTGGCTGCAGGAACGCCTGCTCGGCGCGGACGGGGAGCGGCCCGCCTGGACGATGATCACCGCCGTCGTCTACACCAGCCATTTCCTCGTGCCGTGGTTGCTCGCGGCCCTGCTGTACCTGTACTCGCGGTCGCGCTGGGCCGGATACATGCGACGGGTGCTGCTCCTGTCGTACTTCGGGCTGATCACCTACATCCTCGTGCCGGCGGCCCCACCGTGGTACGCCTCCGAGGCGGGCGTCCTGCCGGAAGGCGTCGGGCGGGTCACTGGCTTCGGTTTCGGGGCGGTGCCGATCGACGTCGGCACCCGATGGCTGGAGGCGCAGGGCAACCCGGTCGCCGCGCTGCCGTCGCTGCACTCGGCGTTCGCGCTGCTCGTGGCGGTCGCCCTGTGGCCGATCGCGCGGCGAACCTGGATGCGGGCGCTGTTGGTGGCGTTCCCGCTCGCCATGGCCTTCACGCTCGTCTACGGCGGCGAACACTACGTGGTCGACGTGCTGCTCGGCTGGGGCTACGTCGGATTCGCCGCCCTGGCCGCCCGGGCCTGGGAGGCGCGCCGCGGAGAGCGGCGTGCCCCGCAGATCAGTCCACCTGCTCCAGCGGCATCGCCAACGTCACCCAGTCGTGCAGGCCACCGCGGTAGTACGCCAGCGCGGATGCCGGATATCCCGCCTCGAGCAGCTCCCGGATCGCCATCGGGGACTGCGGACACTGCGGGCCGTTGCAGAACAGGATCGACACCCGGGACGGATCGAGCCGGTCCCGCAGCTCCGTGATCCGGCCGTGCGGCAGGTTGACCGCGCCCGGAATGGACCGGCCCTTGCGCGAGTCCGGGACACGGGTGTCGACGAGCACCGCTCCGTTCGCGACCAGCTCCGTCAGTTCCAGCTCGCCGACGGTCACCACCCCGGGCGCGCACTGCAGCGGCTGCAGCTCACCCCACGTGGTGTCCACCAGGACCACGTCCTGCTCCTGCGTCGCCGGCCAGGGCACGCCCGCGGGATCCGCCGAGCGCACCCGGGGGGACCGTTTCATCCGTTCTCGCGTCTCTGCCATCGGCTCAGCCTATCGACGCTGCGCGGCGGTTGCCGGGATTCGTCACGCCCGGCCCGACCCGTCGGGTTCGCGGACGGCTGTCACCGCCCGCAGGCCCGGTCCCTAGACTGAGGGCACCATTCGTCGTCGAGATCCGGGAGCAGCATTCGTGAACAGTTCGGTCGGCCCAGCGCAGTTCGCCTCCCGGGGCGGGGGCCTCGCTCCCCACGCGCGGACGGGTCGCTGACGTGCGGCTGGTGTTCGCCGGGACCCCCGAACCGGCCGTACCGTCGCTGCGCCGCCTGCTCGACTCGCCGCGCCACGAGGTGGTCGCGGTGGTGACCCGGCCCGACACCACCGCCGGCCGCGGGCGGCGTGTCGTCCGCTCGGCCGTGGGGCGGCTCGCCGACGAACACGGCATCGAGGTCCTCACCCCGGAGCGGCCCCGCGACCCCGACTTCGTGGCCCGGCTGACCGAACTCGCCCCCGACTGCTGCCCGGTCGTCGCCTACGGCGCGCTCATCCCGCAGCCGGTGCTCGACATCCCGAAATTCGGCTGGGTGAATCTGCACTTCTCGCTGCTGCCCGCATGGCGCGGCGCCGCGCCCGTGCAGGCCGCGCTCGCCGCGGGGGACGAGGTGACCGGCGCGAGCACGTTCCGGCTCGAGGAGGGCCTGGACACCGGCCCGGTGTACGGGGTGGTCACCGAGACGATCCGGCCCGCCGACACGGCGGGGGATCTGCTCGCCCGGCTCGCCTGTTCCGGTGCCGCGCTCCTCGAATCGACTCTCGACGGTCTCGAGGACGGGGTGCTCACGGCCGTGCCGCAGCCCACGGACGGCGTCTCGCACGCCCCCAAGGTCACGGTCGAGTCGGCCCGCGTGCTCTGGGACCGGCCCGCACACCTCGTGGACCGCCACATCCGTTCGGTCACGCCCGCACCCGGTGCCTGGACGATGATCGGCGACCTGCGCGTCAAGGTCGGGCCCGTGACCGGCACCGAGGAGACCCTCGCGCCCGGGCAGATCCTGGCCCGCAAGGACGGTGTCCTCGTCGGCACCGGCAGCACCGCTGTGCGGCTCGGGCAGGTCCAGCCGCCCGGCAAGAAGACGATGGCGGCCGCGGACTGGGTTCGCGGCGCCCGGCTCGACCCGGAGGTATGTGCCCAGTGACCGAGTCCCGACGCCCCGCCCGCCGCTCGGGCCGCGGACCCGGCGACCGCAACAACAAGCCCCGGCAGGCCCGCCGGCCGTCCCCCGCCGAGGCCGGCCTCGACCAGGCCCGTCTCGCCGCCCGGGACGTGCTGCGCGCGGTCCGGGAGCGCGACGCCTACGCCAACCTGGTGCTGCCGGCGCTGCTGCGCGAGCGGCGCCTCGACGGTCGCGACGCCGCCCTGGCCACCGAGCTGACGTACGGCGCCGCCCGCGCCCAGGGCCTGCTCGACGCCGTGATCGCCGCGTGCGCCAACCGGCCCGTCACCGAGATCGACGGAGCGCTGTTGGACACCCTGCGGCTGGGCACGTACCAGCTGCTGCGCACCCGCATCGCCCCGCACGCGGCCGTCGCGACGAGCGTCGACCTCGTCCGCAGCGAATTCGGCCACGGCAAGTCCGGTTTCGTCAATGCGGTGCTGCGGCGCGTCGCGGAGAAACCCGAGGAACAGTGGATCGTCGAGCTCGCCCCCGACCCGGCTCGTGACCCCGTGGGACACCTGGCATTCCGGTATGCGCATCCGGAGTGGATCGCGAAGGCCTTCGCCGTCGCGCTCGGCCCCGACGCCGGGGAACTCGAGGAGGTGCTCGCGGCGGACGACGCGCGGCCGGTGGTGCACCTGGTGGCTCGTCCTGGGGTGATCACCGCGGAGGAGCTCGCGCTGGCCACCGGCGGGGAGATCGGCCCCTGGTCGCCCTACGCCGTGCATCTGGACGGCGGCGGCGACCCCGGCAAGCTCGACCCCGTGCGCGAGGGCATGGCCGGCGTGCAGGACGAGGGCAGCCAGCTGGTGGCGCGGGCGCTCACGCTCGCCCCGCTCGACGGACCCGACCACGGCCGGTGGCTGGACCTGTGTGCCGGCCCCGGCGGCAAGGCCGCCCTGCTCGGCGCGCTCGCCGACATCGACGGCTTTACCGTCGACGCCGTCGAGCCGGTCGAGCACCGCGCCGAGCTGATCCGCAAGTCCACCCGCGGCCTCCCGGTCACGGTGCACGTCGCCGACGGTCGCGATCCCGGCCTCGGGTCCGGCTACGACCGCATCCTGGTCGACGCGCCGTGCACCGGGCTGGGCGCCCTGCGTCGCCGGCCCGAATCGCGGTGGCGGCGCAACCCCGGCGACGTCGCCGAGCTGGTGCGGCTGCAGAAACAGCTCCTCGCCTCGGCGATCGGCCTGCTGCGGCCCGGCGGCGTGGTGCTGTACGCGACGTGCTCCCCGCACACCTCCGAGACCCTCGCCGTCGTCGCCGACGCCGTCCGGCGGCACAGGGTCGAGCAGCTCGACACGCGCGAGCTCGTGCCCGGCGTGCCGCGTCTCGGCGACGGTCCGTCCGTGCAACTGTGGCCGCACCGGCACGGCACCGACGCGATGTTCATGGCCGCGCTGCGCACCCCGGCGGGCTGATCCGCGATCCTGCGGCGCGAACGCCGGAAGAATCGGTCCGCGCTCGGATACGGTCGGACCCAACCCGACCGCTCCCTGCAGGAGGCACGTCGTGCCCGACATCGTCACCCTGACCATGAACCCGGCGCTCGACGTGACCACCTACACCGCCGAGGTGCGGCCCACCAGCAAACTGCGCTGCGAGGCGCCGCGGCTCGAGGCCGGGGGAGGCGGGATCAACGTCGCGAAGGTCGCCGGGGTGCTCGGGGTCTCGGCCGGGGCGGTGTATCCGGCCGGCGGTCCGACCGGGGACACCCTCTCGGCGTTGCTGGCCGGCGGGGGTGTCGACAGCCGGCGCATCGACATCGACGGATTGACCCGCGAGTCGTTCACGGCGATCGAGCGCAGCACCGGCCACGAGTACCGGTTCGTGCTGCCCGGCCCGGAGCTGAGCGTGGAGGACCAGGAACGGTGCCTGGACCTGCTCGTCGAGACCGCCACCGGCGCACGGTACGTCGTCGCCAGCGGGAGCCTTCCGCCGGGCGTGCCGGGCGAGTTCGTCCAGCGCGTGGCCGACGTCGCCACCGACGCCGGTGCGCGCTTCGTCCTCGACTCGTCGGGGGACGCACTGCGCCGCATCAAGTCGGGCGTGCACCTGGTCAAGCCGAGCCTGCGGGAGCTGCGCGAATGGGTGGGCCGGGAACTGCGCACCCCGCACGAACAGGCCGCGGCCGCCCACGAGCTCGTCGACGCCGGCGTCGCCGAGGTCGTGGTGGTGTCCCTCGGGCCGGAGGGGGCGCTGCTCGTCTCCGCCGACACCACCGCCCGACTGAAGGCGCTGGACGTGCCCGTGCGCAGCGCCGTGGGCGCCGGCGACAGCATGGTCGCCGGGCTGGTCGTGGGCCTGCTGCGGGGCCGCTCGCTGCGCGACGCCCTGGCGCTCGGCATCGCGGCGGGCTCGGCGGCCCTGCTCACCCCGGGCAGCCAGGTCTGCCGGCGCGAGGACGTCGAACGGTTCGACGTCCTCGCCCGCGAGCGGTGACGCCGCGGCTCGCGCGCAGCGGTGGCGCCCGAGCGAACGGATCGTTCACCTCGTCAGGCCGACAGCATGGTCCATTCGCTCGAGGTGCACGGGGCCCTCAGTGCTCGTGCCGGGCGCGGTCCAGAACGATCCGTTGCTCGGCCTGCGCCACCGTGCGCCGGGTCTGCGCCGCCGCGTCCGGCGTCACCGACACCGACGTGATGCCCCGCCGCACGAGATGCTCGGCCAGCTCCGTGCTGGTGGAGACGGCCTGCCCGCACAGCGACGTGGTCAGGCCGGCCGCCGACGCCCGTTCGATGATGTGGTCGATCGCGTCCAGCACCGCCGGGTCGAGCGTGTCGAACAGGTCCTTGCACACCTCGGAGTCGCGGTCGACGCCGAGCACGAGCTGGGTCAGGTCGTTGCTGCCGATCGACACGCCGTGGATGCCGAGCTTCGCGTACTCGGGCAGCCAGTACACCACCGACGGTACCTCGGCCATGATCCAGCGCAGCATCCTGCGATCCGTGCCGAGCGGATGCGCGTCGAGCTGGGCCAGGCACTCCTTCAGCTCCCAGCGGGTGCGCACGAACGGGATCATCAGGTGCACGTTGGGGTGCTGCGCGCGCACGCGGTGCAGGACGTCGAGGTCGAGCGAGAACAGCTCGGGATCGCGCACGTAGCGGAAGCAGCCGCGGTACCCGATCATCGGGTTCTCCTCGTCCGGCTCCACCTCACCCCCCTTCAGGTTCGCGAACTCGTTGCTGCGCAAGTCGATTGCGCGGTACACCACCGGCCGCGGGGCGAAGGCCGCCGCGATCCGCGTGACGCCCTCGGCCATCTTCGACACGTACTCCTCGCGCCGGCCCTGCGCGATCATGTAGGCGGGATGCTCCCCGGCGAGCGCCTCGGTGATCATGAACTCCGCCCGCAGCAGCCCCACCCCGTCGACGTCGGTCTCGGCGACGGCCTGCGCGGCGTCGGGGGTGGCGAGATTGACGTACACGGCCGTCGCGGTGACGGTCGGGGCGGGGGCCGCGGCCGCCGGGGCGGCGGTCTGCGCCGCGGCCGGCCGGTCGGCGCGGACCTCCCCGTCGAACACGACGCCGGCATCGCCGTCCACGGTGATCACCTGGCCGTCCCGCAGGTCCTGCGTCGCGGTGCGGGCGCCGACGACGACGGGCTTGCCGAGTTCGCGGCCGACGATCGCGGCGTGGCAGGTGATGCCGCCACCGTCGGTGACGATGCCGCCGGCGCGGCGCAGGATCGGCAGCCAGTCGGGCCGCGTCATCGGGGCCACGAGGATCTCCCCGTCGGTCAGGCGCTTGCCGTCGACCAGTTCCTGCAGCACCCGGACCCGTCCGGTCGCCCGGCCGGGGCCGGCGCCGAGCCCGGTCAGCAGCGGCGTCGCCTGCCCGTCGCCGGACGCCGCGGCGGCCCCGGGCATGCCCAGGGTGGTGATCGGGCGGGTCTGCACGATCCACAGCTCGCCCTCGGCGAACGCGAACTCGAGGTCCTGCGGCCGGCCGTAGTGCTGCTCGACGCCCGCGGCGAGCCGCGCCACCTTCTCGAGCTGCTCCTCGTCGAGCACCCGCGTCTGCCGCGACGAATCGACCGCGACGCGGCTGTCGCCGGTGTCGGTGGAGGCGATCTGGAACTCCTGATGCCCGAGATGCACGTCGAGCACGGCGAAGCCGTCCTTGGCGACGACGTAGGTGTCGGGCTCGACCTGGCCGCCCACGACGACCTCGCCGAGGCCGAGGGCGGCCTCGACGACGATGCGGTCGAGCTCGCCGGTGCGCGGATCGGCCGTGAACGCCACCCCCGAGGCTTCCGAGCGCACCATCACCTGCACCACGACGGCGATGGACGGTTCGTCGGTCACCCCGCGCAGGCCGCGGTAGGTCCGGGCCCGCTCCGACCACAACGACGCCCAGCACGCCTGCACCGCGCGCACCACCGCGTCGGCGCCGGCGATGTTGGTGTACGACTCGTGGATCCCGGCGAACGAGGTGTCCGCGGCGTCCTCGGCGGGCGCGGAGGACCGCACCGCCACCGGCACGTCCACCCCCAGCTTCTCGTAGGCGGCGACGATGGCGGCGCGGATCTCGTCGGGCACCGCAGCCCCGGTCACCAGCGCGGCCAGTTCCGCGGAGGTGCGGATCAGCGTCGTGTCGTCGATGTCGGAGGCCGGGACGGCCTCCGCGCGCAGCTGTTCGCGCACCCCCGCGGCGGCCATCGAATCGAGATAGGCGGCGGTGGTGATCGCGAACGCGGGCGGCACGGGGAACCCGGCCCGGGTCATCTCCCCGAGGTTGGCGGACTTGCCGCCCACGGTCGGCGCATCCTCCGCGCCCACCTCGCCGATAGGTCGAACCCACACCGTGTGCGTGGCCATCGTCGCTCCCCACTGCCGCATCGGGCCCAGCGGATCCGGGCCGCCACCGTCCACTCAAGCATCGCCCAGAGGGTCGAACCAGGGGTCGAAAGTCATGAAAACCCACGCCGGGCGCGCGGACACCGCGACGCGCGACGGGGGCCCGCCGACGGGACCGTTAAACTCGGTGGACGTGGCCCACCCGATGATCGCCCCCTCCATCCTCTCCGCGGATTTCGCGCGGCTGGCCGACGAGGCCGCCGCGGTCGCCGACGCGCATTGGCTGCACGTCGACGTCATGGATGCGCACTTCGTGCCGAACCTGACCCTGGGGCTGCCGGTGGTGCAGTCGCTGCTGAAGGCGACCGACATCCCGCTCGACTGTCATCTGATGATCGAGGACCCGGGCCGCTGGGCGCCGCCCTACGCCGAGGCCGGCGCGCACAATGTCACCTTCCACGTCGAGGCCACCGAGAACCCCGTCGCCGTCGCCCGCGACATCCGGGCCGCCGGCGCCAAGGCCGGCCTGAGCGTCAAGCCCGGCACCCCGCTCGAGCCCTACCTCGAGATCCTGAAGGAGTTCGACACCCTGCTGGTGATGAGCGTCGAGCCCGGCTTCGGCGGCCAGTCGTTCATCCCGGACGTGCTCGACAAGGTCCGCGCGATCCGCCGTCTCGTCGACGCCGGTGAGCTGACCCTGCTCGTCGAGATCGACGGCGGCATCAACGCCGACACCATCGAGGCGGCCGCCGAGGCCGGGGTGGACTGTTTCGTCGCCGGGTCGGCCGTGTACGGGGCCGACGACCCGGGCGAGGCGGTGCGCAGGCTGCGCGAGCGGGCCGCCCATGCCTCCCCGCACCTGACCCTGGCCCCGTGACCGGTGTGCCGCTCGAGGCGGCCCTGAGCGGTGCACCGCTCGAGGCGGCACTGTGCCTCGCGCTCGACGCCGGGGAGTCGGTGCGCGGCACCACCAGCCCCAACCCGCCCGTCGGCGCGGTGATCCTCGACGCCGCGGGGCAGGTCGCCGGGGTCGGGGCGACCCGGCCGCCGGGCGGCGCGCACGCCGAGGTCGTCGCACTCGAGGCGGCCGGGGAGCGGGCCCGCGGCGGCACCGCCGTCGTGACCCTGGAGCCGTGCAATCACACCGGCCGTACCGGCCCGTGCGCGCAGGCGCTGCTGCGTGCCGGTGTCGCCGCCGTCTACTACGCGGTGGCCGATCCCCACCCGGCGGCGGCCGGGGGTGCGCGGACGCTGCGGGACGGCGGCGTGCGCGTCCACGGCGGGTTCGGCGCCGAGCCCGCCGAGGCGGGCGCGCTGCGTGCCTGGCTGCATCGGCAGCGCACGGGACGGCCCCACGTGACGTGGAAGTACGCCGCGAGCCTGGACGGGCGCAGCGCCGCCGCCGACGGCACCAGCCGCTGGATCTCCGGCCCGCAGTCACGGGCCCGCGTGCACGCCGAGCGCTCGCGGCTCGACGCGATCGTCGTCGGCACCGGCACCGTCCTGACCGACGACCCGTGGTTGACCGCCCGGCTGCCGGACGGCTCGCTGGCCCCGCGCCAGCCCCTGCGCGTGGTCGTCGGAAGGAGCGAGATCCCTAAGACCGCAAGGGTTCTCGACGATGCCGCGCCCACCCTGGTGCTGCGCACCCACGATCCCGACGAGGTGCTCGGCGCGCTCGCGGACCGGGTGGACGTGCTGCTCGAGGGCGGCCCGCGCCTGGCCGGTGCGTTCCTCGCCGCGGGCCGGGTCGACCGCATCCAGGCCTATCTCGCGCCGGTGCTGCTCGGGTCCGGACCGTCCGCAGTGCGGGACGCGGGCGTGCACACGATCGCCGAGGCGCTACGGTTTCGTCGGGAGCGCGTCGAAACCGTCGGCGCCGACGTGTTGCTGACCCTGGTCCCCGACCGGGAGTGAAGGAGCGGGCTGTGTTCACCGGGATCGTGGAGGAACTGGGCGAGATCGTCGCGCGGGAGGACCTGGCCGACGCGGCGCGGTTCACCGTCCGCGGACCCGTCGTGACCTCCGACGCCGGTCACGGCGACTCCATCGCCGTCAACGGCGTGTGCCTGACCGTCGTCGACGTCCCGGGCGGCGACTCCTTCACCGCCGATGTGATGAAGGAGACCCTCGACCGTTCGAGCCTGTCGCAGCTCGGTCCCGGCAGCCGCGTCAACCTCGAACGGGCCGCGGCGCTGAACAGCCGCCTCGGCGGGCACCTCGTTCAGGGCCACGTCGACGGCACCGGCACCGTGCTCTCGCGCACCCCGTCGGAGAACTGGACCGTGGTGCGGATCTCGTTGCCCGCCGACGTGTCCCGGTACGTGGTGCACAAGGGCTCGATCACGGTGGACGGGGTCTCGCTGACCGTCTCCGCGCTCGGCGGCGAGCCCGGCGACGAGTGGTTCGAGATCTCCCTGATCCCGACCACGCTGTCGCTGACCACCCTGGGCGGCGCCGCCCCCGGCACGCTCGTCAACCTCGAGGTGGACGTCATCGCCAAGTATGTAGAGCGGCTGCAGGCCGCCGGCCGCTGAGTCGTACTGTTGAACTCGGCAATCAGTCTGTCCGTACACGAGATTTTGGAGCCCACGCCAGTGACGAGGTTCGACACCATCGAGCGCGCGATCGCCGATATCGCAGCCGGCAAGGCGGTCGTCGTGGTCGACGACGAGGACCGCGAGAACGAGGGCGACCTCATCTTCGCAGCCGAGAAGGCCACTCCCGAACTGGTGGCGTTCATGGTGCGCTACACCTCCGGGTACCTGTGCGTGCCGCTGGCCGGGGAGGACTGCGACCGGCTGGGCCTGCCCCCCATGTACTCGACCAACCAGGACAAGCACGGCACCGCCTACACCGTGACCGTCGACGCGCGGGAAGGCATCGGCACCGGCATCTCCGCCTCGGACCGGGCCACCACGATGCGGCTGCTCGCCGATCCGAACAGCACCGCACAGGACTTCACCCGCCCCGGGCACGTGGTGCCGCTGCGCGCCAAGGAGGGCGGCGTGCTGCGCCGGCCCGGCCACACCGAGGCCGCCGTCGACCTCGCCCGCATGGCCGACCTGCGCCCGGCCGGCGTGATCTGCGAGATCGTCTCGCAGAAGGACGAGGGCCACATGGCCCAGACCGAGGAACTGCGGGTCTTCGCCGACGAGCACAAGCTCGCCCTGATCTCCATCGCCGACCTGATCGCCTGGCGCCGCAAGCACGAAAAGCACGTCGTGCGCATCGCCGAGGCCCGCATCCCCACCCGGCACGGCGACTTCACCGCCGTCGGCTACCAGAGCGTCTACGACGAGGTCGAGCACGTCGCGCTGGTGCTCGGCGACATCCCCGGCCCGGACGGCGAGGGGGCCGACGTGCTCGTGCGGGTGCACTCGGAGTGCCTGACCGGCGACGTGTTCGGCTCGCTGCGGTGCGACTGCGGCCCGCAACTCGACGCCGCACTCGAGATGGTGGCCATGGAGGGCCGCGGTGTGGTGCTGTACATGCGCGGGCACGAGGGCCGCGGCATCGGCCTGATGCACAAGCTGCAGGCCTACCAGCTGCAGGACTCCGGCTCGGACACCGTGGACGCGAACCTGCAGCTCGGTCTGCCCGCCGACGCCCGCGACTACGGCATCGGCGCGCAGATTCTCGTGGACCTGGGCATCTCGTCGATGCGGTTGCTGACCAACAACCCCGCCAAGCGGGTCGGCCTCGACGGCTACGGGCTGCAGATCACCGAGCGGGTGGCGATGCCGCTGCGCGCGAACTCCGAGAACATCACCTACCTGCGCACCAAGCGGGACCGCATGGGTCACGACCTGATCGGCCTGGACGACTACGAGGCGGGGGACGCGTAGATGAGCGGCGAAGGACTGCCCGAGCTGCAGCTGTCCGAGGCGGCCGGGCTGAAGCTGGCCATCGTCGCCGGCCGCTGGCACACCGAGATCTCCGAGGCGCTCGTCGCCGGGGCGCAGCGCGTCGCCGAGCGGGCCGGCGTCACCGATGTCACCCTCGAACGCGTCGCCGGCGCGATCGAGCTGCCGGTCGTCGCCCAGCAGCTGGCCCGCACCCACGACGCGGTCGTCGCCCTCGGCGTCGTGATCCGCGGCGGCACCCCCCATTTCGAGTACGTGTGCGACGCCGTCACCTACGGGCTGACCCGCATCGCGCTGGACGAGGGCACCCCCGTCGGCAACGGGGTCCTCACCACGAACGACGAGCAACAGGCGATCGACCGGGCCGGGCTGCCCGGCTCCGTCGAGGACAAGGGCGGGCAGGCGTGCGCTGCCGCCCTCGACACCGCCGTGACCCTGCGGCGGCTGCGCGGGGCCGCGCGGTGACCTCGGCCGCCGACACCCGCTGGGACCTCGACGTCCGCAGCCGCAAGATGTCCCGGTGGGCGATCGTCGCGGCGATCGTGCTCATGCTCGGCCACATCGGGGCCGCGCTCGTGCTGCGCGCCGGCGGCGACACCGGCGTGAACCTGCGCGTCGCCGACCAGATCGCCGTCGTCTGCGTCGGCGTCGTCGTCTCCGGCGGTGTGCTGCTGCTGACCCGGCCCCGGCTGCGGGCCGGGGCGTCCGGCGTGGCGGTGCGCAACGTCCTCGGTGAGAAGTCGTTCGGCTGGGATCAGGTGCGGGGCATGACCTTCCCCCAGGGCAAGCCGTGGCCCCGGCTCGAGCTGCCGCAGGACGAGTACGTGCCCGTCGTCGCCGTGCAGGCCCGCGACGGGGAGCGCGCCGTCGCGGCGCTGGCCGCGTTCCGCGAGCTCGAACAGCGGTACGGCGGGGGTGTCGGCGCGGCCGACTAGCCTGGACCCGTGCCCGACCCCTCGACCTACCGCCCTGCCCCCGGCACCGTCCCGGTGGAGCCGGGGGTGTACAAGTTCCGCGATCCGCACGGCCGCGTCGTCTACGTCGGCAAGGCCAAGAGCCTGCGATCGCGGCTGAACTCGTACTTCGCCGACGTCGCGTCGCTGCACCCGCGGACCCGGCAGATGGTGACCACCGCCGGGTCCGTCGAGTGGACGGTCGTCGGCACCGAGGTCGAGGCGCTGCAACTCGAGTACAACTGGATCAAGGAGTTCGATCCCCGGTTCAACGTCCGCTACCGCGACGACAAGACCTACCCCATGCTCGCGGTGACGTTGAACGAGGAGTACCCACGGCTGTTCGTCTACCGCGGGCCGCGCCGCAAGGGCGTGCGGTACTTCGGTCCGTACTCCCACGCCTGGGCCATCCGTGAGACCCTCGACCTGCTGCTGCGGGTGTTCCCGGCCCGCACCTGCTCGACCGGGGTGCTCAAGCGGCACGCCCAGATCGGCCGCCCGTGCCTGCTCGGCTACATCGACAAATGCTCGGCTCCGTGTGTGGGCCGTGTCGACGCGGCCGGACACCGGCGCATCGTCGAGGACTTCTGCGACTTCCTCGCCGGCCGCACCGACAAGCTGGTCCGCGACCTCGAGCAGCGCATGCAGGCCGCCGCCGGGGACCTCGACTTCGAGACCGCCGCGCGGCTGCGCGACGACCTCGGCGCGCTGCGCCGCGCCCTGGAGAAGCAGGCGGTGGTGCTCGGCGACGGCACCGACGCCGACCTCGTCGCCTTCGCCGGCGACGACCTCGAGGTGGCCGTGCAGGTGTTCCACGTGCGCGGCGGCCGCGTGCGCGGCCAGCGGGGCTGGGTGGTGGAGAAGTCCGGCGACGTGGTGGACCGGCCCGAGGACGGGGCAGGTGCCTCCGGCACCGCCGAGACGGAGCTGTCGCTGCTGGTCGAGCAGTTCCTCACCCAGTTCTACGGCGAGGAGGCCGCGCTGTCGGCGGCCGGCGCCGAACCGGCGGGCAGCGCCGTGCCCCGCGAGGTGCTCGTGCCCGCCCTGCCGCCCGAGCCGGAGGAGATGAGCCGCTGGCTCGGCACCCTGCGCGGCGGCCCGGTGCGGCTGCGGGTGCCGCAGCGCGGCGACAAGAAGGCCCTCGCCGAGACCGTCCAACGCAACGCGCACGAGGCGCTGACCCAGCACAAGCTGCGCCGCGCCGGCGACTTCACCGCCCGCTCGGCCGCCCTCCAGGGCATCCAGGAGGCCCTCGACCTGGACTCGGCGCCGCTGCGCATCGAGTGTGTCGACATCAGCCACGTGCAGGGCACCGACGTCGTCGCGTCGCTGGTGGTGTTCGAGGACGGCCTGCCCCGCAAGGCGGACTACCGGCACTACGCCATCCGCGAGGCCGCCGGCGACGGCCGCTCCGATGACGTCGCCTCCATCGCCGAGGTGACCCGGCGCCGGTTCCTGCGGCACAACCGGGACGTCGCCGCGGCCGGCGGTGACCCGGCCGCGGCCCGCCGCGGTGACCCGGCCGCGCCCGGCGGCGGTGACGGCGGCGACCTCGCCCCGGAGGCCGCGCTCGACCCGGCCACCGGGCGGCCGCGCCGCTTCGCGTACCCGCCGAATCTGTACGTCGTCGACGGTGGTGCCCCGCAGGTCGCCGCCGCGGCGGAGGTGCTCGACGAACTCGGCATCACCGACGTCGCGGTGATCGGACTGGCCAAGCGGCTCGAGGAGGTGTGGGTGCCGGGGGAGGAGGACCCGGTCATCCTGCCCCGCACCAGCGAATCGCTGTACCTGTTGCAGCGGGTCCGGGACGAGGCACACCGCTTCGCCATCACCTACCACCGCAGCAAGCGGTCCCGGCGCATGACCGCTTCCGCGCTCGACGGGGTTCGCGGGCTCGGGCAGGCGCGCCGCAACGCGCTCGTCGCGCACTTCGGGTCCGTGGCCCGGCTGCGCGAGGCGACCGTGGAGGAGATCACCGCGGTCCCCGGCATCGGCGTCGCCACCGCCCGCGCCGTGCTCGACGCCCTGCGCGGCGACGTCCCGGACGCCGAGCCGGCCCCGGCCGGTGAGGCTGCGCCGGACACGCCGGTGGGTGATGATGGCACCGTCGGCGTGTCGGGCGGACGAACGGAGTCGGAACTGTGACGCACGAGGCGGAGACGGCGCAGCCTCGGCCCCGGCCCCGGGACGACCACCGCCCGCGGGCGGAGGTCGCCCTGGTCACGGGCCTGTCCGGGGCCGGTCTGAGCACCGCCGCGACGGCCCTCGAGGATCTCGGCTGGTTCGTCGCGGAGAACCTGCCCCCGCAGCTGGTCACCTCGATGGTCGATCTCGCGGTGCGGGCCGACCCGCCGCTGCAGCGCCTCGCCGTGGTCATGGACGTACGCAGCCGCCTGTTCACCGGCGACCTCGGCTGGGTCGTCACCGAACTGGCCGCCCGGCCCGTGCGCACCCGCGTGCTGTTCCTCGAGGCCACCGACGAGGTCCTCGTGCGTCGTTTCGAGCAGGTCCGCCGCAGCCACCCGCTGCAGGCCGACGCCGCCGACCGCACCCTCACCGACGGCATCGCCACCGAACGCGGCCAGCTCGCCGCGGTCAAGGCCGCCGCCGATCTGGTGGTCGACACGTCGTCGCTGTCCGGCCCGGAACTGCGCCGCAAGATCGAGTCCGCGTTCGGCGACGGCGACGCCGACTCGATCCGGGTCACCGTGGAATCGTTCGGGTTCAAGTACGGTCTGCCGATGGACGCGGACGTGGTGTGCGACGTGCGGTTCCTGCCCAACCCGCACTGGGTGCCCGAGCTGCGCCCGCACACCGGCCAGGACGTCGACGTCCGCGACTACGTGCTGAGCCGGGACGGGGCGCAGGAATACCTGCAGACCTATCATCGGCTGCTCGAACTGACCACGGCCGGTTACCGCCGGGAGGGGAAGCGTTACATGACGATCGCGGTGGGATGTACCGGTGGCAAGCACCGCAGCGTGGCGATGAGCGAGGCGCTCGCCGCGCGGCTCGAGGCCGACCCGACGCTGTCGGTGCACGTCGCGCACCGGGATCTGGGGCGCGAATGACGGGGCCCGGTGCCGCGGCCCCGGCGCCCGGGACCGACGGCCCGGCGGGCGGGCAGGGCCCCGCGCCGGATCCGTCGATCGTGGCCCTGGGCGGCGGTCACGGCCTGTACGCCACGCTCAGCGCCGTCCGCCGGCTCAGCGACCGCGTCACCGCCGTCGTCACCGTCGCCGACGACGGCGGTTCCTCCGGCCGGCTGCGCGCCGAACTCGGCGTCATCCCGCCCGGCGACCTGCGCATGGCGCTGGCCGCGCTGGCCGCGGACACCCCCGAGATACACACCTGGACCGAGACGGTGCAGCACCGGTTCGGCGGCACCGGCGCGCTGGCGGGCCACTCGGTGGGCAATCTCATCCTGGCCGGGCTGACCGAGGTCCTCGGCGATCCCGTGGCCGCCCTCGACCGCGTCGCCGCACTGCTCGAGGTTCGCGGCCGGGTCCTGCCGATGTCGCCGATCGCCCTCGACATCGAGGCGGACGTGTCCGGCCTCGAATCGGATCCGCGGGCGAGCCGTATCATCCGCGGCCAGGTCGCCGTCGCCACCACCCCCGGCAAGGTCCGGCGCGTGCGGCTGATCCCGGCCGACCCCCCGGCGTGTCCCGACGCGCTCGACGCGGTGAGCGCCGCCGACCTCGTCGTGCTCGGGCCCGGCTCGTGGTTCTCGAGCGTCATCCCGCACGTGCTCGTCCCCGACCTGCTCGAGGCGCTGGTGACGGCGCCGGCCCGCAAGGTGCTGGTACTCAATCTGGCCGCCGAACCGGGGGAGACCGCCGGGTTCTCCTCCGAGCGGCACCTGCACGTGCTGGCCCAGCACGCCCCGGAGTTCCAGGTCGATCACGTGGTGGTCGACTCCGCATCGGTGCCCGAGGGCCGGGAACGCGAACACCTGTGCCGGGCCGCCGCCGGATTCGGCGCCCAGGTGGTCTACGCCGACGTGGCGGAGACCGGCACCCACCGCCACGACCCCGCCAAGCTGGCGGCGGTCCTGGCTCGACACCTGCCCGACGCGGCCCGCCCCCGGGACCTCGCGCAGCGGGACGGAAGGGAGATCCCCACGTGGCAATGACAGCGGAGGTCAAGGACGAGCTGAGCCGGCTGGCGATCACCCGCACCAGCAGCCGCAAGGCCGAGGTGTCCGCCCTCCTGCGCTTCGCCGGCGGGCTGCACATCGTCGGCGGCCGCGTCGTCGTGGAGGCCGAAGTGGACCTCGGGTCGATCGCACGCCGGTTGCGCCGCGAGATCTTCGAGCTCTACGGCTACTCCGCGGAGGTGCACGTCCTCGGCGCCGGCGGGCTGCGCAAGAGCTCGCGCTACGTGGTGCGCGTCGCCAAGGAAGGCGAGGCCCTGGCCCGGCAGACCGGTCTGCTCGACGTGCGCGGCCGCCCGGTGCGGGGCCTGCCCGCGCAGGTCGTCGGCGGCAGCATCGCCGACGCCGAGGCGGCGTGGCGCGGCGCATTCCTCGCCCACGGCTCGCTCACCGAGCCGGGCCGCTCGTCCGCCCTCGAGATCAGCTGCCCGGGCCCGGAGGCCGCGCTCGCGCTCGTCGGCGCCGCCCGCCGCCTCGGCATCGCCGCCAAGGCCCGCGAGGTGCGCGGCGCCGACCGGGTCGTCGTCCGCGACGGCGACGCCATCGGCGCGCTGCTCACCCACATGGGCGCCCAGGACACCCGGCTGACCTGGGAGGAGCGCCGGATGCGGCGGGAGGTCCGCGCCACCGCCAACCGGCTCGCCAACTTCGACGACGCCAACCTGCGCCGCTCCGCGCGCGCCGCGGTGGCCGCGGCCGCCCGCGTCGAACGGGCCCTGGCGATCCTCGGTGACGACGTGCCCGACCACCTCGCCGCGGCCGGTGCCCTGCGCGTGCAGCACCGGCAGGCGTCGCTCGAGGAACTGGGCCAGCTCGCCGACCCGCCGATGACGAAGGACGCCGTCGCCGGACGCATCCGCCGGCTGCTGTCCATGGCGGACCGCCGGGCCAAGGATCTCGGCATCCCCGACACCGAATCCGCGGTGACCCCGGAGTTGCTCGACGAGGCCTAGGCGGCCGGCCCCGGGCGGCGGCCGCGCCGCCCCGGGCCTCCTGCCGCGCCCCGCCGGCCCCGCAGATAGGGTAGGGGTCACATCGACCGATGAGTCCTGCCGAGCGGCGCCGATGTCTCCGGCACCGCGGTGGGCACCACTGGCACAACCAGCAGAAATGGGCAAAGGAGCGTAATTGTGACTGTCCGGGTAGGCGTGAACGGCTTCGGTCGTATCGGACGTAACTTCTTCCGGGCTGTCGAGGCGCAGAAGGCGCTCGGCACCACCGACATCGAGATCGTCGCGGTCAACGACCTCACCGACAACGCGACTCTGGCCCACCTGCTCAAGTACGACTCGATCCTCGGCCGCCTGCCGCAGGACGTCAGCCTCGACGGCGAGGACACCATCGTCGTCGGCGACCACCGCATCAAGGCGCTCGAGGTCAAGGAAGGCCCGGCCGCGCTGCCGTGGGGCGACCTGGGCGTGGACGTCGTCGTCGAGTCGACCGGCATCTTCACCGACGCGTCGAAGGCCAAGGGCCACCTCGACGCCGGCGCCAAGAAGGTGATCATCTCGGCGCCCGCCAAGGGCGAGGACCTCACCGTGGTGATGGGCGTCAACGACGACAAGTACGACGGCAGCCAGAACATCATCTCCAACGCCTCGTGCACCACCAACTGCCTCGGCCCGATCGCCAAGGTCCTCGACGACAGCTTCGGCATCGTCAAGGGCCTGATGACCACGGTCCACGCCTACACCCAGGACCAGAACCTGCAGGACGGCCCGCACAAGGACCTGCGCCGCGCCCGCGCCGCCGCCCTGAACGTCGTGCCCACCGGCACCGGCGCCGCCAAGGCCATCGGCCTCGTCCTGCCGCAGCTGGTCGGCAAGCTCGACGGCTACGCCCTGCGCGTGCCGATCCCGACCGGCTCGGTCACCGACCTGACCGCCAACCTCGCCACCCCGGCCTCCGTCGAGGAGATCAACGCGGCGATGAAGGCGGCCGCCGAGGGCCCGCTCAAGGGCATCCTCAAGTACACCGAGGACGAGATCGTCTCCTCCGACATCGTCACCGACCCGCACTCGTCGATCTACGACGCCGGCCTGACCAAGGTCATCGACGACCAGGTCAAGATCGTCTCCTGGTACGACAACGAGTGGGGCTACTCCAACCGCCTGGTCGACCTCATCGGCCTGGTCTCGAAGTCCCTCTGACCGAACAGGACAGTCGAACAGTGGCAGTTCAGACCCTGAAGGATCTGCTCGACGCCGGCGTCGAGGGTCGTGGCGTGCTGGTGCGCTCGGACCTCAACGTCCCGTTGGACGGCGCGACGATCACCGACCCCGGCCGCATCGTCGCGTCCGCCCCGACGATCGCCGCGCTCGCCGAGGCGGGCGCGAAGGTCGTCGTCACCGCTCACCTGGGCCGGCCCAAGGGCGAGCCCGATCCGAAGTTCTCCCTCGCCCCGGTCGCGGCGAAGCTCGGTGAGGTGCTCGGCCGCAACGTCCAGCTCGCCGGCGACGTCGTCGGACAGGACGCGCTGGCCCGCTCGGAGGGCCTGACCGACGGCGACATCCTCCTGCTCGAGAACATCCGCTTCGATCCGCGCGAGACCAGCAAGGACGAGGCGGAGCGGCAGGCGCTGGCGCGCGAGCTCGTCGAGCTCGTCGGCGAGGACGGTGCGTTCGTCTCCGACGGATTCGGTGTGGTGCACCGCAAGCAGGCGTCGGTGTACGACGTGGCGAACCTGCTGCCGCACTACGCGGGCACCCTCGTCGCCGCCGAGGTCGAGGTGCTGGCCAAGCTCACGGCCGATCCGGAGCGGCCCTACGCGGTGGTGCTCGGCGGCTCGAAGGTCTCCGACAAGCTCGCCGTGATCGAGGCCCTCGCCCCCAAGGTCGACACCCTCGTCATCGGCGGCGGTATGTGCTTCACCTTCCTTGCGGCGCAAGGTATCCCGGTGGGCAACTCGCTGCTCGAGGAATCGATGACCGAGACCTGCAAGGGCCTGCTCGAGCGGTTCGGCGACGTCATCCACATCCCGCAGGACGTGGTCGTCGCCGACGCGTTCTCCGCCGACGCCGAGGCGAAGACGGTGCCCGTCACCGAGATCCCCGACGGCTGGATGGGCCTGGACATCGGTCCCGAGTCGGTGGCCCGGTTCGCCCAGTACCTCACCGGTGCCAAGACCGTGTTCTGGAACGGCCCGATGGGCGTGTTCGAGTTCGAGAAGTTCGCGGCCGGCACCAAGGGGGTCGCCGAAGCGATCGTCGAGGCCACCCGCTCCGGCGCGTTCAGCGTCGTCGGCGGCGGCGACTCGGCCGCGGCGGTGCGCCTGCTCGGCCTGCCCGAGGACGGGTTCTCGCACATCTCCACCGGCGGCGGCGCCTCCCTCGAGTACCTCGAGGGCAAGGAACTGCCCGGCATCGCTGCACTGGAGGCCTGAGATGACCCGCAAGCCGCTCATCGCCGGCAACTGGAAGATGAACCTCAACCACCTCGAGGCCATCGCCCTGGTGCAGAAGATCGCCTTCGCGCTGCCGGAGAAGTACCTCGAGAAGGTGGACGTGACGGTGCTGCCGCCGTTCACGGACATCCGCAGCGTCCAGACGCTGATCGAGGGCGACAAGCTGCTGCTCACCTATGGTGCCCAGGACGTGTCCGCCCACGACTCCGGCGCCTACACCGGCGAGATCAGCGGTGCGATGCTGGCCAAGCTGGGCTGCGCCTACGTCGTCGTCGGCCACTCCGAGCGGCGCACGCTGCACGGCGAGACCGACGAGATCGTGCTCGGCAAGACCAAGGCGGCCCTGCGGCACGGGCTGACCCCGATCGTCTGCATCGGCGAGGGCCTCGACATCCGCGAGGCCGGCCGGCACGTGTCCCACAACGTCGCCCAGCTGCGCGGGTCCCTCGCCGGGCTCTCGGCCGACGAGATCGCGAAGATCGTCGTCGCGTACGAGCCGGTATGGGCCATCGGCACCGGCAAGGTGGCCTCGGCCGCCGACGCCCAGGAGGTGTGCGCCGCGGTGCGTGCCACCCTCGCCGAGCTCGCCTCCCCGGAGGTCGCCGACGCCGTGCGCGTGCTCTACGGTGGCTCGGTCAACGCCAAGAACGTCGGCGAGCTCGTCGCCCAGCCCGACATCGACGGCGGTCTCGTCGGCGGCGCCTCGCTCAAGGCCGACGAGTTCGCACAGCTCTCCGCGATCGCCGCGGGCGGGCCGCTGTAAGCACCCGCGGCGTCCTTCCGGATCCCCCGAGGTCCGGAAGGACGCCGCGGCGGCGCCCTGTAGTCTGACGCCATGGCACTGTTCCTCGACATCCTGCTGATCACCACCAGCCTGCTGCTGATCCTGCTCGTGCTGCTGCATCGCGGTAAGGGCGGCGGTCTGTCCACCCTGTTCGGTGGCGGTGTCCAGTCCAGCCTGTCCGGCTCGAGTGTCGCCGAGAAGAACCTCGACCGGCTGACCGTCTTCACCGGCATCGTCTGGCTGATCGCGATCCTCGGCATCGGTCTGCAGATCAAGTTCAGCTGATCTCTCCGCGCGACGGCGCGACCCGGAATCCCGGGTCGCGCCGTCGTGCGTCGGCCGCGATACTGACCGGATGACGGATACCGCCCGGCCGGCCGACCCCTCCGGGTCCCGCTCCGCCACCGAACCCCTGCGCCAGGACATCCGGCTGCTCGGCGGGATGCTGGGCCGCATCGTCCGCGAACAGGCCGGGGAGCACCTCTTCGCCCTCGTCGAACGCGCCCGCGTCGAGAGCTTCCGGGTGCGCCGCTCCGAGATCGACCGGGCCGAGGTCGCGGCGATGTTCGCCGACGTCCCCACCGACGACACCCTCCCCGTCATCCGCGCCTTCAGCCACTTCGCGCTGCTGGCGAACCTCGCCGAGGACCTGCACCGCGAACGCCGCCGCGCCGTGCACGTGCGCGCCGGGGAACCGTCCCAGGACAGCTCGCTGGCCGCCACCTACCGCAAACTCGACGCCGCCGAACTCGACCCCGCCGAGGTCGCCGCCGCGCTCGACGGCGCCCTCGTCTCCCCGGTGATCACCGCTCACCCCACCGAGACCCGCCGCCGCACCGTCTTCGACGTGCAGAGCCGCATCACCGACCTCATGCGCCGCCGCGAACGCGCCGAGCCCGACGAGCATTCCGACATCGACCTGCAGCTGTGGCGGCAGATCCTCACCCTGTGGCAGACCGCCCTCATCCGGCTCGCCCGCCTCCGCATCCAGGACGAGATCGAGGTGGGCCTGCGGTACTACGACGCCTCCCTGTTCCGCGTCGTCCCGGCCCTCAACGCCGAGGTCCGGCGCGCCCTGCGCGAACGCTGGCCCGGCGTCCCCCTGCTGCCGGACCCGTTGGTGCGCACCGGATCCTGGATCGGCGGCGACCGCGACGGCAATCCCAACGTCACCGCCGAGGTCGTCCACCGCGCCACCGACCGGGCCGCCGCGACCGCCCTCGGCCACCACCTCGCCGAGCTCGAACAGCTCGAGCGGGAACTGTCGATGTCCGCGCGCCTGGTCCGCATCACCGACGACCTCGGCCGGCTCGCCGACGCCTCCGGTGACGACGCCCCGTCGCGCGCCGACGAACCGTACCGCCGCGCGCTGCGCGGCATCCGCGGCCGCCTGACCGCCACCGCGGCACGACTGCTCGACGAACCACCGCCGCACGCGTTGCCGAGCCCGCTGACCGCCTACGACACGCCCGCCGAACTGCTCGCCGACCTCGACATCCTCGACGTCGCCCTGCGCGCCGGCGGGGGCGCCGCCCTCGCCGACGACCGGCTCGCGCACGTCCGCGGCGCAGTCGAGGCCTTCGGCTTCCACCTCGCCTCCCTCGACCTGCGGCAGAACTCCGACGTGCACGGCAGGGTGGTCGCCGAACTGCTCGCCTGGGCAGGCGTCACCGACGATTACCCGACCCTGTCCGAGGACGAGAAGGTCGCCCTGCTCGCCGCGGAGCTGCGCACCCGCCGTCCCCTCAGCGCGCCCGGCGCGCGGCTCGGCGCCGACACCATCCGCGAACTCGGCGTGCTGCGCGCCGCCGCCGACGCCGTCGCGCGCCTCGGACCCCAGGCGGTGCCGCACTACATCGTCAGCATGTGCGGGTCGGTGTCGGACCTGCTCGAGGCCGTGCTCCTGCTCGACGAGGTCGGTCTCGTGGAGCACGACGTCGCGGGACCGCGCTGCCCGGTCGCGGTGATCCCGCTGTTCGAGACCATCGACGACCTCAGGCACGGCGCCGAGATCCTCACCGCCGCCCTTGCCGTCCCCGAGTTCCGCAACCTCGTCGACGCCGCCGGCGGCGTCCAGGAGGTCATGCTGGGCTACTCGGACTCGAACAAGGACGGCGGGTACCTCGCCGCGAACTGGGCGCTGTACCGGGCCGAACTCGACCTGGTGGAGGCCGCGCGCGCCGCCGGGATCCGGCTGCGCCTGTTCCACGGCCGCGGCGGCACCGTCGGCCGCGGCGGTGGCCCGAGCTACGACGCGATCCTCGCGCAGCCGCCCGGGGCCGTCGCCGGTTCGCTGCGCCTGACCGAGCAGGGCGAGGTGATCGCGGCGAAGTACGCCGAGCCGAAGCTGGCGCGCCGCAATCTCGAATCCCTCGTCGCCGCGACCCTCGAATCCACCCTCCTCGACGTCGAGGGACTCGGCAGCGACGCCGCCCCGGCGTACGCGGTGCTCGACGAGGTCGCCGACCTCGCCCGCGCCGCCTACAGCGACCTGGTACACGAGACCCCCGGCTTCGTCGAGTACTTCCGGACCGCCACGCCGGTGGCGGAAATCGGGGCCCTGAACATCGGCAGCCGGCCCACCTCCCGCAAGCCGACGTCGTCGATCGCCGACCTGCGGGCGATCCCCTGGGTGCTGGCGTGGACCCAGTCGCGGGTCATGCTGCCCGGCTGGTACGGCACCGGCACCGCCGTCGAAACCTGGATCGGCGGCGACGACGAGCGACTCGCCACCCTCACCGGCCTGTACCGCCGCTGGCCGTTCTTCCGCACCGTGCTGTCCAACATGGCGATGGTGCTGGCCAAGTCCGACCTCGGTCTCGCGGCGCGCTACGCCGAGCTGGTGCCCGATCCCGATCTGCGGCACCGGGTGTTCGACAAGATCACCGCCGAACACGAACGCACCGTGCGCACCTACCTGGCGATCACCGGGCACCCCGATCTGACCGCGGACAACCCGGCGCTGGCCCGATCGGTGCACAACCGCTTCCCGTACCTCGAGCCGCTGAACCACCTGCAGGTCGAGCTGCTGCGCCGGTTCCGGGCGGGGGAGGACACCGACCGGGTCCGCCGCGGCATCCAGCTGACGATGAACGGGCTCGCGACCGCGTTGCGTAACAGCGGCTGAACGCTGCGTAACAGCGGCTGGCTCGCCGGGGTATCAGCGGCCGAATGCCGGTGCCGTGCCCGCTCAGCGGGAAGACGGCGCCCGAACGGCCGTGAGCCCGCTACAACGGGACAGGTGACACACGACCGCGAACAGATCGTCGAACGGCTCGCCGAGCTCGCCGCCGCCCTCGACCGCCGGGACTGGGACGCCCTCGGTGCCGCCTTCACCGACTCTGCCACCGGCTACGGTGCCTCGGGTCGCGACGGCATCGTCGCCGTGGTCCGCGCGCATCTCGGCGGCTGCGGACCGTCGCAGCACCTGCTGGGCAACCACCGCGTCGAGATCGACGGCGACCGGGCCCGGTCGCGGACGTACGCCCGCGTCCACCATCAGGGCGCGGGCCCGGCCGCCGGGGCGAGCTACGAATGTTTCGGCGAGTACGACGATCGGTGGATCCGCACCCGGGACGGCTGGCGTCTGACTGCACGTACCTTCACCGTCTCGCACGACCTCGGCGACGTCGGCGTCCTCCGGCCCGGCTGACCCGGGGCCGCTGGCACGGTCCCGGCAGCGGCGGACGTCAGGGCGTGACGATCGCGAAGTCCGGATCCACCGGTGCGAGCACCTCGAAGAGCCGGCCCGCCACGGTCGGGTCGCCCGTCACCGCGATCGTCCCGTCCGCGAGGGCCGTCGCCGGATCCAGCTGCCCGGTGAGGGCGCCGACCAGCGTGCGGCGGGTGAGGGTGAACACCGTGCCGTCCGGCAGCGGCTCGTCGACGGTCCGGTGGTTGAGCACGCCGTGCCGCAGCTCCGTGAGATACGTGATCCCGAGGTCGGTGAGGATCCACGAGATCACGAGGCGCACGTCCCATGCGCGCGGCCCGTCCACCCGCACGGCCAGGCTGTCGAAGAGCTGCGGGACGGTCAGCGCATCGAGGAAGTCTCCCGAGGACTGCACGGGCGAGCCGAAGATCCCGTCGCGGAGCTCCTTCGCGCCGGCCAGGTAGATGCAGCGCCAGGTGCCGTTCTCGGCGCCGTACGCGAGTTGCTCCATCGCGTCGGCCTGCAGGGCCCGGGCGGCCTGGTCGGTGTCGTCGGTGAACAGCAGATGCTTGCAGACCTCGAGCACCCAGCGGTGGTCGCCCTCGTCGAAGGCCCTCCGTGCGACGGCGAGGGCTGCGTCGGCGCCGCCCATGGCGTCGACGTACCGGCGGGCTGCCTCGACAGGGGGATGGGCCCACAGGTTGGCGGGGTTACCGTCGTACCACCCCATGTACCGCTGGTAGATCGCCTTGACGTTGTGGCTCACCGAGCCGTAGTAGCCGTGAGTGTGCCACGCGGCCGCCAGGGCCGGGGGCATCTCGAACCGCTCGGCGATCTCCGCGCCCACGAGTCCCTGGTTCATCATCCGCAGCGTCTGATCATGCAGGTACAGGTACATGTCACGTTGCACGGACAGGAACTCGAGCGCACGCTCGCGGCCCCACGTCGGCCAGTGGTGCGAGGCGAACACGACGTCGAGCGCGTCGCCCCACAGGCCGATCGTCTCGTTGAGGTAGTGGCCCCAGGCGTGCGCGTCGCGCACCACCGCGCCGCGCAGGGTGAGGATGTTGTGCATGGTGTGGGTGGCGTTCTCCGCCGCGCACAGCGCCCGCCGGTCGGGGAACCAGATGTTCATCTCGGCCGGGGCCTCGGTGCCGGGGGTGAGCTGGAAGACCATCCGCACCCCGTCGACGGTGAGCTCCTGCCCGGTCGCGGTGATGTCGACGGTCGGCGCGATGAGCGTGACGGTGCCGGCCGAGGTGGTCTGGCCCAACCCGGCCCCGATCTGACCGGCCGGACCCTTCTCGAGCGCCGCGCCGTACATGTAGCCCGAGCGGCGCGACATCGCCGTACCGGCGAAGAGGTTCTCCGACACCGCGTGTTCGAGGAATCCGGACGGCGCGACGACGGGGACCGTCCCGGCCTCGACGAGTTCCGGGTCGAGCACGCCCTTGACGCCGCCGAAGTGGTCGACGTGGGAGTGGGTGTAGATCATCCCGGAGACGGGCCGGTCGCCGCGGTACCCGCGGTACAGGGCCAGGGCGGCCGCAGCGGTCTCCGCGCTGATCAGGGGGTCGATCACGATCACCCCGGTATCACCCTCGACGACGGTCATCACCGACAGGTCGAAGCCGCGCAACTGGTAGATCCCCGGCACCACCTCGTACAGGCCGTCCTCGGCGAGCAGCCGCCCCTGCCGCCACAGGCTCGGATGGGCCGTCTCCGGCGCGGACCCGTCGAGGAACGCGTAGGCGTCGAGGTCCCACACCAGCCGCCCGTCCGCGCCGGTGATCCGCCGCTGCTCGCTGCGGCCGACGAACCCGCGCGTCACATCGTCGAAGTCCTGCCTGTCGTCCGCGGGTAGTGCAGCCGTCGTGGCCTGCAGGTTCTGCCGGGTCGTCTCGCTGGCACCGCCTGCGCTCATGATGCCACCCTCCCTCGGAATCTCGGCTGTGTCGAGGGTACGGTCGGCCCGTCGCGGCGGGTGCACGGAATGGGGGAATCCGTCGCCGGCGAGGCGGCCGAACCCGTGCAGGCGGAGCGTTCGGCTCCGGTGGTGCACGGGCGCGGTCACCGAGCCCGCCCGTCGGCCCGGTCCAGGTCGGCGCGGGCCGCGGTGATCGCCGCCTCGAGGTCGGATGCGCGTGAGCGGCCACGGCCTCGTCCCCGGCCGCGACGAGCAGGTCGCGGACCGCTCCGGTGTCAGCGGGCCAGGTACGGACGGATTCCGCGGTGGCCCAGGTCGTCGGCGAGCCGGCCCAGCACCCGCGCGGTGTTCAGCGGTACTCGTCGGCGAGGTCGAGGTAGCCGTCCCAGCGGGGCAGGGAGCGGCCGGCGAGCACGGCGTCGAGCCGGTCGAGATAGTACTGCCAGCCGGGACCGACCTCCGAGGTCTCCGACCGCGGTACGTGCCGGTGGGAGAACTCGAGCGTGGTGACGACACCCACCTGCGTCAAGGTGGCCTCGAGATGCCACCCGTCCTGGTCGACGCCGAGGTCATGGGGCGGGTCGCAGCGCAGGATCCGCACGTCCGTCGTCGCCGTGTCGTGCTCGTCGGTCATCGTCAGCCGCACCCGTCCGGAGGCGGGGTCGCCCGTCCACCGTCCGTACCAGCGTTCGAGCCGGTCGGACTCGGTCAACGCCGCCCACACCTCGCCCACCGGCAGTGCGAAGCTGCGCACGTAGTGCAGGGTCACGAGCGAGGACCCGTCCGGACAGCCGTGCTCCGGACGGATCTCGCCGAGGACGGTGGTCGGGGTGCTCATCGAACGCTCCTCTCACGCAGTGCTGTCCCCATTGTGATCTGCCGGGCGTCACCCTGCCGGGTTTGCGTCGGACCGACTCGGCGGGAACCGCCGGGGTGGCCGCGGCGTCGAACGAGGCAGGGAACACCACAGGGGAGGAGCCCACAATGGACCGTAGGACGGTGCGATGCAGCCGTGCCCGCCTCACCGGGCTGCGCGCGACCCGCAACCCGAGCTGGGCCGCGCGCCTGCGCTGCGGCGTGACCGACGGCTGCCTGCCCCCGGATCCACGGGCGGGCGAGCCCGACCGCGACGGACCGCGGCGGTGACGGTCAGTCGGCGGGCAGTGCCGCGGCGGCCTCCGCGTCGAGGAACCACACGGTCTGCTCGCGGCCCCGCGCCCCGGCCGCCGGGACGTCCACCGCGGCCGCGCCGCCCACCGCGGCCGCGACGGCCTCGGCCTTGGCAGCACCGGTGACGAGCAGCCACACCTGCCGGGCGCGACGGACCGCCGGGAGGGTGAGCGTGACCCGCGCGGCCGGCGGCTTGGGGGAGTCCGCGACGCCGACGACGAAGCGGTCCTGCTCGCGCACCGCGTCGGTGTGCGGGAACAGGGAGTTGACATGGCCCTCGCCGCCCATGCCCAGCAGGTGCACGTCGAACGCGGGGGTGGTGCCGTCGGGGGAGTTCGCGGCGAGCACCTCCGCGTACGTGCGCGCCGCCGAGTCGGGGGAACCGGCCCCCGCCTCGTCGAGGGTGGGCATCGCGTGCACCCGCGCCGGATCGAGGGGCACGTGATCGAGCAGCGCCGCGCGGGCCTGGACCTCGTTGCGCTCCGGGTCGCCCGGCGGCAGATATCGCTCGTCGCCGAAGTACACGTCGAGCGCGGACCAGTCGATCCCTCCGGGGGCGCGCAGGACCGCATCGAGCACGGCGATCCCGGTGCCGCCGCCGGTGAGCACCACCGAGGCGCGGCCGCGGGCGTGCTGCGCGGCGACGACGGCCTCGACGAAGGCTGCGGCAGCCGCTCGCGCGACGTCGTCGCCCGTCTCGAAGCGCCGCACGTGGACGTTCTGGGAAGTGTCGTGCACGTCAGACATACTCCACCTTGGACAGTGCGGTCAGGGCCGAGTGGTACACCTCGTCGGGGTCGAGCCGCCGCAGTTCCTCGGCGAGGCATTCCGAGGAGTCGCGGCGTGCGAGCGTGATCAGCGAATCGGGTTTGCCGGTGCGCCGCAACGTCGCGACACGCCCGTCCTGGGGTCGCTCGAGCGAGATCGTCTGGGTGCGGGTGCGCAATTCGACCCGCAGATCGCCCACCGCGCGCTGGACCGGGCCGTCGATCCGGCTCGCGAGCCAGCCCGCGAGCAGATCCACGGCCGGTTCGCTGCCGAGCCCGGATACCAGCGCCGACTCGATCGGCTCGAACGGCGGCTGGTCGAGCGCGGAGACGAGCAACGCCCGCCAGTACGTGATCCGGCCCCATGCGAGGTCGGTGTCGCCGGGGGTGTAGCCGGGCAGCCGGGAGACGATCTCGGGCATGGGGCGCGACGAGTTCGTCGCGTCCGTCAGGCGACGCACGGCGAGCCGGCCCACCGGATCCGCCGCGGGCACCGCCGGGGGTGTGTTCGGCCACCACACCACCACCGGGGTGTCCGGCAGCAGGAACGGCACGATCACCGATTCCTGGTGGTCGGCGAGCGGGCCGTGCAACGCGAGGATCAGCACCTCCGAGGCCCCGGCGTCGCCGCCGATTCGGATCTCCGCATCCATGCGCGGTTCGTCGCCCGCGCGGCCGCGGCCGACGACGATCACGCGGCACGGATGCTCCCGGGACGCCCCGATGGCCGCGGTGATCGCGGCCTCGAGGCCACGCGGACCGTCGGTGCACACCACCAGCGTGAGCACGCGCCCCTGCGTGACGATGCCACCGGTCTGCCGCAGCTGGACCAGCTGCTTGCTGATGTCGATCGCGGTCGCGTTGCGCAACTGCATTCTCACGGGCGTCTCCATTCGCGGCCCGAGCGACGGAGCATCTCGTCGGCCGCCGACGGTCCCCAGGTGCCGGCCTCGTACGGTTCGGGCTTGCCGTGTGCCGCCCAGTGCTCGAGCACCGGGTCGAGGATCTTCCACGACAGCTCGACCTCGTCGTCGACGGGGAAGAGGGACGGCACGCCGAGCAGCACATCGAGGATGAGCCGCTCGTACGCCTCGGGGGAGGACTCGGTGAACGCCTGGCCGTAGCTGAAGTCCATGTTGACGTCGCGGACCTCCATGCTCGACCCGGGCACCTTGGAGCCGAAGCGGAGGGTGACACCCTCGTCCGGCTGCACGCGGATCACGAGGGCGTTCTGGCCGAGCTCGGTGGTCATCGTCTGATCGAACGGCAGGTGCGGGGCACGCTTGAACACGATCGCGATCTCGGTGACGCGCCGGCCCAGGCGCTTGCCGGTGCGCAGGTAGAACGGCACTCCAGCCCAGCGGCGGGTGTCGATCTCGCACGTGATCGCCGCGTACGTCTCGGTGGTCGAGTCGGCCGCAAAGCCCTGCTCCTCGTGCAGACCGACGACCTGGCCGCCGTTCTGCCAGCCCGCGATGTACTGGCCACGGGCGGTGGTCTCGTCGAGAGGCTCGGCGAGCCTGGTCGCGGAGAGCACCTTGATCTTCTCCGCCCGCAACTCCGCCGGGTCGAAGCTGATCGGTTCCTCCATGGCGATGAACGCGAGCAGCTGCAGCAGGTGGTTCTGGATCACGTCCCGGGCGGCGCCGATGCCGTCGTAGTAGCCGGCGCGGCCGCCGAGACCGATGTCCTCGGCCATCGTGATCTGCACGTGGTCGACGTAATGCGCGTTCCACAGCGGGTCGAACAGCTGGTTCGCGAACCGCAACGCCAGGATGTTCTGCACCGTCTCCTTGCCGAGGTAGTGATCGATGCGGAACACCGCCTCCTCGGGGAACACCTCGGCGACCAACCGGTTCAGCTCGCGGGCGCTCGTCAGATCGTGGCCGAACGGCTTCTCGATGATCACGCGGCTCCACGTCCCCTCCCGCGCGATCGCGAGCCCGGACTGCTTCAGCTGCGCCGAGACCACCGGGAACGCATTCGGCGGGATGGACAGGTAGAAGGCGTGGTTGCCGCCCGTGCCGCGGGCCTTGTCCAGTTCGGCGAGCGTCGACGCGAGCTCGGCGAACGCGGCGTCGTCGTCGAAGCTGCCCTGCACGAAGCGAATGCCCTCGGCCAGGCGGTTCCACACCTCCTCACGAAACTTGGTGCGCGAGTTGGCCTTCACCGCGTCGTGGACGACCCGGCCGAAGTCCTCGTCGACCCAGTCCCGCCGGGCGAAGCCGACGAGCGCGAACCCGGGCGGCAGCAGACCGCGGTTGGCCAGGTCGTACACCGCCGGCATCAGCTTGCGGCGGGCCAGGTCGCCGGTGACCCCGAAGATCACCAGGGCGCACGGCCCGGCGATACGGGGCAGCCGCCGATCTCGCTCGTCCCGGAGTGGGTTGACCCACGCCGCCGTCTCGGGTTCGCGCACCGCGTCAGCTCTTCGCGCCGTGCGCGATCAGCTGCTCGGAGGTGGCGGCGAGCAGCTCGTTCCAGGACACCTCGAACTTCTCGACGCCCTCGTCCTCGAGCTTGCGGAACACCTCGGGCAGGTTCACCCCGATCGTCGACAGCGCGGAGAACACGTTCTCGGCGCCCTTCTCGGTGCCGGTGACCGTGTCGCCGGTGACCTCGCCGTGGTCGGCGACGGCCTCGAGGGTCTTCTCCGGCATGGTGTTGACCGTGTGCGGGGCGACCAGCTCGGTGACGTACAGGGTGTCCGAGTAGTCCGGGTTCTTCACCCCGGTCGACGCCCACAGAGCGCGCTGCGGCCGCGCCCCGGCGGCGGCGAGCTGCTCGAACCGGGCACCCGACTCGAACGCCCGGCGGTACGCCGCGTACGCCAGGCGAGCGTTGGCGACGCCGGCCTTGCCGCGCAGCGCAAGGGCCTCGGGGGTGCCGATGGCCTCGAGCCGCGCGTCGATCTCGGTGTCGACGCGGGAGACGAAGAACGAGGCCACCGAGTGGATCGTCGACAGGTCGTGTCCGGCCGACTTGGCGGCGGTCAGGCCGTCGAGGTAGGCCTCGATGACCCGCTCGTAGCGCTCGACCGAGAAGATCAGCGTCACGTTCACGCTGATGCCCTCGCCGATCACGCGGGCGATGGCGGGCAGGCCGGCCACCGTCGCGGGGATCTTGATGAGCAGGTTGGGGCGGTCCACGATGCGCCACAGCTCGATCGCCTGCTGCACGGTCGCGTCGGTGGAGTGCGCCAGCCGCGGGTCGACCTCGATGGAGACGCGGCCGTCGACGCCGCCGCTGGCCTCGAACACCGGGGCCAGGACGTCGCACGCGGCGCGCACGTCGTCGGTGGTGACGGTGCGGATGGTGGTGTCCACGTCGGCACCGGCCAAAGCGAGCTCACGGACCTGGGCGTCGTAGACGTGACCCTTGCTGAGCGCGGCCTGGAAGATCGACGGGTTGGTGGTCACGCCCACGACGCTGCGGGTGGCGATCAGCTCGGCAAGGTTGCCGGACTCGATGCGGTCCCGGGAGAGGTCGTCGAGCCACACGGACACACCGGCGGCCGAGAGCTGGGCGAGGTTCGCGTTCTGGGTTACCTGCTGGGTCATCGGGATCATCCCTTCACTCGGGTCAGCGAGCGGCGGGCGGCGTCGACGACGGCCTCGGCGGTGATGCCGAACTCGCGGAACAGGGTCTTGTGGTCGGCGGAGGCGCCGAAGTGCTCGAGCGAAACGGCCTCGCCGGCGTCGCCGAGCAGGCGGTACCACGGCATCGCCAGGCCGGCCTCGACGGAGACGCGGGCACGCACCGCCGGCGGCAGCACCTCGTCGCGGTACGCCTGGTCCTGCTCGAGGAACCAGTCGAGGATCGGCACCGACACCACACGGGTGGGGACGCCGTCGGCCTCGAGGACGTCGCGGGCCGCGACGGCGAGCTGCAGCTCCGAGCCGGTGCCGAGCAGCACCACCTCCGGGGTGCCGGTGGACGCCTCGGCCAGCACGTACGCGCCGCGGGCCAGGCCCTCGGCGGCCTTCTCGCGGGTGCCCTCGAGCACCGGCACGTCCTGGCGGGTCAGGGCCAGGGCGGTCGGGCCGGTCTTGTTCTCCAGCGCGGCGGCCCACGCGAACGAGGTCTCGTTCGCGTCGCCGGGGCGGATCACGGCCAGGTTGGGAATGGCGCGCAGCGCCGTGAGGTGCTCGACCGGCTGGTGGGTCGGGCCGTCCTCGCCGAGGCCGATCGAGTCGTGGGTCCACACGTAGATCGCCGGGGTCTGCATGAGCGCGGCGAGCCGCACCGCGGGACGCATGTAGTCGCTGAACACCAGGAAGGTGCCACCGTAGGGGCGGGTCGGGCCGTGCAGGGCGATGCCGTTGAGGATCGAGCCCATCGCGTGCTCGCGCACGCCGAAGTGCAGCGTCCGGCCGTAGGGCTGGGCGTTCCAGTCCTTCGTGGAGATCGACACCGGGCCGAACGAATCCGAGCCGGGGATCGTGGTGTTGTTCGAGCCCGCCAGGTCCGCCGAACCTCCCCACAGCTCGGGCAGCACCGGGCCGAGCGCGGCGAGGGCGCTGCCGGACGCCTTGCGGGTGGCCGGGCCCTTGGCGGCCGGCTCGTAGGTGGGCAGCACCTCGGTCCAGCCGGCGGGGAACTCCCCGGACTGCAACCGGTCGAACAGCTCCTTGCGCTGCGGCTCCCGGCCGGCCCACGCGTCGAACTCGGCCTGCCATGCGGTGCGGGCCGCCGCGCCGCGCTCGACGACGCCGCGGGTGTGCTCGATCACGGCCGGGTCGACGTCGAAGTGCCGGGCGGGGTCGAAGCCGAGGGCGGTCTTGACCGCGGCGACCTCGTCGGCGCCGAGGGCGGCGCCGTGCACGTCGCCGGTGTTCATCTTGGTCGGCGCCGGGTAGCCGATGATGGTGCGCAGCACCACGAGCGACGGCTTGTCGGTGACGGCCTTGGCGGCCTCGACGGCCTCGAGGATCGCGGTGACGTTCTCGCCGCCCTCGACGGTCTGCACGTGCCAGCCGTACGCCTCGTAGCGCTTGGCGACGTCCTCACCGAGGGCGATCGCCGTGTCGTGCTCGATGGAGATCTTGTTGTCGTCGTAGAAGACGATCAGGTTGCCGAGCTGCTGCACGCCCGCGAGGGACGAGGCCTCCGACGTCACGCCCTCCTCGATGTCGCCGTCGGAGGCGAGGACGTAGACGTGGTGGTCGAACGGGCTCGCGCCGGTCGCCGTGTCCGGATCGAACAGGCCGCGCTCACGGCGCGCCGCCATCGCCATGCCCACGGCGGAGGCCAGGCCCTGCCCGAGCGGGCCGGTGGTCATCTCCACCCCCGCGGTGTGCCCGAACTCGGGGTGGCCGGGGGTCTTCGAACCCCACGTGCGCAGCGCCTCGAGGTCGGCGAGCTCGAGACCGTAGCCCGACAGGTACAGCTGGATGTAGAGGGTCAGGCTCGAGTGCCCGCACGAGAGCACGAACCGGTCCCGCCCCACCCAGTGCGGGTCGGTCGGGTCGTGCCGCATCACCTTCTGGAACAGCGTGTAGGCCACCGGGGCGAGGCTCATCGCCGTGCCGGGATGACCGTTACCCACCTTCTGGACCGCGTCGGCGGCGAGCACGCGGGCGGTGTCGACGGCCTTGGTGTCGAGGTCGGTCCAGTCGGCGGGGTGCACTGCCTGGGTGAGGGAGCGGATCTCGTCTGTGATCGACACGAGCAGAAGTCTCCTGACATGGGTATACGGGGAGCGTGCGGGCGCGAAAGCCTCGAGCGCCCCTCCAGAGTAATGTGCTGCGCTTTGCGGGTCGATTCGGTCCGGGCCTGCGCGACGTCTACCATCGTTCGTAGTAGGGCGACGGCGAGCGAAGGTGCGTAATCGCGTGGTGCAAGGAGACAGGGTGCGGGCAGGGCAACGGCCGGGCGGTCACGGCTTCGGCGCCCCCGAGGCACCCCGGGCGCCTCGCCCCGACACGGTGTGGGGACGCGTTTCGGGCACGGTGCTCGCCTATATCGCGCTGACCAAGCCGCGCGTGATCGAGCTGCTGCTGGTGGCGACCATCCCGGCGATGCTCTTCGCCGACCGCGGCGAGGTCGACCTGGTGCTCATCCTGAGCACCCTGTTCGGCGGGTGGATGGGCGCGGCCAGCGCGAACGCGCTGAACTGTGTCGTCGACGCCGACATCGACAAGGTGATGAAACGGACGGCGCTGCGACCGCTGGCCCGGCAGGCCGTCCCGACCCGGCACGCGTTCGTGTTCGGCATGGTGCTCGGCGTCGTGTCGTTCCTGTGGCTGTGGTGGCGGGCGAACCTGCTCGCCGGCCTGCTCGTCGTCGCCACGATCGCCTTCTACGTCCTGGTGTACACGATGGTTCTCAAGCGCAGGACCTGGCAGAACGTGGTGTGGGGCGGGGCCGCCGGGTGCATGCCGGTGATGGTCGGCTGGGCCGCGGTCACCGGCTCGCTGAGTTGGGAACCGATCGTGCTGTTCCTGGTGATCTTCTTCTGGACGCCGCCGCACACGTGGGCCCTGGCGATGCGCTACAAGGAGGACTACAAGGCCGCCGGCGTGCCCATGCTGCCCGTGATCGCGAGCGAGCAGCACGTCACCAAGCAGATCCTGTTCTACACGTGGGCGACCGTCCTGGCGACGCTGGTGCTCGTGCCGGCCGCCGGCCTGGTGTACGCGGTGGTGACCGTCGCCGCGGGCGCGTGGTTCCTGCTCGTCGCGCACCAGCTGTACCGCAGCGTCCGGGGCGGGGCGGCGGTCAAGCCGCTCAAGCTGTTCCTGCAGTCCAACAACTACCTCGCCCTGGTGTGCCTGGGCCTGGCCGTGGACTCGGTGCTCGACCTGCGCACCATCGCCTCGTTCTTCTGATCCGCTTCCGCGCGGCGCCGGGGCCGAGCGAATGTATCGTCCGCTGCCGCTGAGAGACGGAACGATACATTCGCTCGGGGCGGACCTCAGGGGATCAGGACGATCGAGCCGGTCGTGCGGCGGGCCTCGAGGTCCCGGTGTGCCTGCTCCGCCTGCGCCAGCGGGTATCGGGCGCCGACCCGGAGGGTCAGGGCGCCGTCGACGACGGCGGCGAACACGTCGCCGGCCCGCCACATCAGCTCCTCGCGCGTCCGCACGTGGTGCGCGAGCGTGGGGCGGGTGACATACAGCGAGCCGGCCGGGTTGAGCCGCTGCAGGTCGAACGGCGGCACCGGGCCGCTGGCGGCGCCGAACAGCGCCAGCGTGCCGCGGATGCGCAGCGATGCGAGCGACGACTCGAACGTGGCGGCGCCGACCCCGTCGTAGACGGCCGCGACGCCCTCCCCGCCGGTGAGGTCACGGACCCGCTCGGCGAGGTCGTCGGTGTAGCGGAGCACTTCGGCGGCGCCCGCCTCCCGCGACAGGGCCTCCTTCTCGTCGGTGGAGACGGTCGTGATCACCCGCACCTCCTTCGCGGCGGCGAGCTGGGTGAGCAGCAGGCCTACGCCGCCGGCACCCGCGTGCACCAGCACCGTCTCGCCGGGCTGCGCCGGATACGTCGAATTCAGCAGGTAGTGCGCGGTCATGCCCTGGAGCAGCGCCGACGCGGCCTGCTCGGCGGGGACGGGGTCGGGCACCGGCACGGCCACCGCCGCCGGCACGAGCACCTGCTCGGCGTAGGAACCGTCGGCCGACGCCCAGCTCACCCGGTCGCCGACCCCGACGTCGGCCACGCCCTCGCCGACCGCGACGACGCGGCCGGTGCCCTCGGTCCCGGGGATGTACGGCAGCTCCCGCGGGTAGAGCCCGGTGCGGAAGTAGGTGTCGATGAAGTTGATGCCCACGGCGTCGGTCCGTACCAGCAGCTGACCCGGGCCGGGCTCGGGAGCCGGGACGTCGACGAGGGTGAGGACCTCGGGGCCGCCGAACCGTGCCACTTCGATTGCGCGCATGCGTTCACAGTATTCTGCAGGCATGAGCGCCGATACCCAGGTCGTGGCCGCACCGGCCGACATCGTGAAGTCCTTCCGCAGCTTCGTCGCCGCGCACGGCGGCTCCGCCAAGGCGGTGCTGCAGCCGGTCGCGCGGGGCGCGGTGCGCATCACCCTCGTCGCCGAGGACGGGGTGCTCGGCGACCGGGTGGTGCGGGATCTCGCCACCGCGCACGCCGTGGTCGAGGCGTTGCCGGACGTCACCGTCTCGGAGTGGGACCGGGAGGTGACAAGCGTCGCGACCCCGCAGCAGGGCCACTGGAAGAAGATGGCCGGCTGGGTGGCCCACCAGACCCGGTTCCCGCGGGCGCGCAACGAGCGCTGACCGGTCCTCGAACGGCTCCGGGGGCCGCCCACCACGGGCGGCCCCCGGAGCTGTTTCTCCGTATCGCGTGCGCCGGCGTCAGACGGTGACCGGTTCGCGGGCCGGTTCGGTGGTGCGGACCCGCCCGGCCGCCCACACCGCCGCCGTGGCGGCCGTGCACAGCCCGGCACCGGCGACGTGCACGGCGACGAGTGCGGCGGGCACGTCGGTGAAGTACTGCACGACCCCGACGAGGGCCTGGGCGACGACGAGGGCGAGCAGCACGTGCAGGCGCTTCTTTACCGGGTGGGGGGCGGCGACGGCGTACAACGCGAAGGCCAGGCCGACGAGCAGACCGAGATATCCGACGAGCAGCTCGGCATGCAGGTGCACCAGCGACTCGATGTCCATCTCGAGGCGCGGCACCGGCCTGTCGGCGCTCTTGTCACCGGCGTGCGGGCCGGCGCCGGTGACCATCGTGCCGGCGACGAGCACCCCGGCGAGCAGCGCGGCGGACAGGGCGGTGAGGGTCCGCAGCGGGCCGGGGATCGTCTCCACGACCACCCCGTCGTCGGGCTCGCCGACCTTCGCGTACAGCAGCACCGCGAGCCACACCATCAGCATCGAGGCCAGCAGGTGCACCGCCACGGTCCACCAGGCCAGACCGGCGAGCACGGTGATGCCGCCGATGACGGCCTGCAGGACGGTGCCGGCGGGCATCAGCCAGGCATAGGCGAGGACCTCGCGGCGGCGCCGGGCGCGGGTCACGGCCAGCACGACCGCCGCGGCCGAGGCGACAACGACGAAGGTCAGCAGCCGGTTGCCGAACTCGACGACCTGGTGCAGGGTGGCGACCTCCTCGGAGACGCCGACGGGCACGAAGCTGCCCGGGAAGCACTGCGGCCAGGTGGGGCACCCCAGGCCGGACGCGGTCACGCGGACGATCGACCCGGTCACGGCGATGCCGCCCTGGGTGAGGATCGCGATCAGCGCGAGCAGCCGCTGGGTCCGCAGGGACGGCAGGGGCAGACGGTCGACAAGGCTCAGAAAGCCGCGATACAGCACATGACGATGGTACGGGCCGATCCACTACAGGCTGTAGTGGGGTGGTGTGACGGGTCAGACGAAGCGGAACAGCCGGCTCGCCAGGAAACCGCCGACGGCCGCCCACGCGCCGAGGATCGCCACGGCCAGCCAGTCGATGCCGCCGCGCAGCGCGTCGTCGAGGGCGAGGGCGAGCGCCCCCGACGGGACCAGGCGGGCCACGTGCACCACCGCATCGGGCAGGCCGTCGCCGGCGAGGACGACGCTGCCGATGCCGAGCAGCACGAACCAGATGATGTTGGCCAGGGCCAGCACGATCTCGGCGCGCAGCGTGCCACCGAGCAGCAGGCCCAGGGTCGCGAACGTCACGGTGCCCAGCGCGATGACCACGGCCCCGAGGAGCAGCCCGACCGGCTCGGGGCGCCAGCCGAGGGCGAGGCCGATGCCGCCCAGCAGAATCGATTGCAGCGCGACGACGAGCGCGACCGCGCCGCTCTTGCCTGCGATGATGCCCCACTTCGGCAGGGCGGTGGCGCCGAGTCTTTTCAATGCACCGTATCTGCGGTCGAATCCGACCGCGATGGCCTGTCCGGTGAATGCCGTGGACATCACCGCGACCGTCATGACGGCCGGCAGGACCCGGTCGACCCGGGTGGCGCCCAGGTCGCCGATCGGAAGCAGGGTGAGCCCGATGAGCAGGGTGATCGGGATGAACATCGTCAGCAGCAGCTGCTCGCCGTTGCGCAGCAGCAGCAGCAGTTCCATGCGGGTCTGCGCGGCGAGCATCGCCGCCGGGGCGTTCGGCCGGGGCCGCGGGCTGAACGTGCCGGGGGCGAACCGGTTGGCCGCCAGCCGCTCGTGCGACATGCTCATCCTCGGATCTCCCGTCCGGTCAGGTCCAGGAACACGTCCTCGAGGCTGCGCTGGTCCACCCGGATCTCGCTGGCCAGGACGCCCTGGTCCGCGCACCACGACGCGGCCACCGCGACGACCTGCGGATCGATGGGGCCCTCCACCAGGTACCGGCCGGGACCGGCCTCGCGCACCCGGAACGTGTCCGGCAGGGCGGCGCGCAGGGCAGCGAGATCCAGACCCGCGGCGGCGGTGAGCCACAACTGACCCTCCGCACCGGTGCGGGCGACCTCGGCGGGGGTGCCGGCGGCCACGATCCGGCCGTGATCGATGATGACGACCTCGTCGGCGAGCTCCTCCGCCTCGTCCATCAGGTGCGTGGTGAGCAGCACCGCGACCCCGTCGCGCCGCAGAGCGTCGATCAGCTCCCAGACCAGCAACCGCGCCTGCGCGTCCAGACCCGCGGTGGGCTCGTCGAGGAAGACGAGTTCCGGCCGGCCGACGAGCGCGCACGCCAGCGCGAGCCGCTGCTGCTGCCCGCCGGACAGCCGCCGGTACGGGGTGCGGCGGGCCTCCTCGAGCCCGAGGCTGCGCAGCAACCAGGCCGGATCCAGCGGATCCGCGGAATAGGCAGCCACCAGATCGAGCATCTCCCCGGCCTTGGACCCCGGGTAGGCGCCGCCGCCCTGCAGCATGACCCCGATCCGGGGGCGCAGGGCCTCGGAGTCGGCGATCGGGTCGAGCCCGAGGACGCGCACCGTGCCGGACTGGGGTGCGACGAAGCCCTCGCACATCTCCACGGTGGTGGTCTTGCCGGCACCGTTGGGGCCGAGCAGCGCGAGTACCTGGGCGCGTTCGACGGTCAGGTCGAGGCCGTCGACCGCGGTGAGGTCGCCGAATCGCTTGACGACGCCCTCCAGGCGTACGGCGGGTGGCGCAGCGCCGGGGGATCTCGAGGTCACGAGGTTCCAGCGTAGGCGCCGGGCGAATCCGCGGGACGCGGTGGTGCGTCCTCCTCGTCGCGCCAGGGCAGTCGGTTGCGGGTGGCGAAGATGGCCAGGCCCACGACGACGACCGTCGCGATGGCCGCCTGGACGATGATGAACGGCTGGTACTCGCCGCCGTTGGGCATCAGGATCACGCTCACCAGCGACGAGAACGCCACCGTGGGGAGCCGGAAGATCGGCCGGGTGGCCCACGCCGCGAGGGGGATCACCGCCCACAGCAGGTACCACGGCTGCACCACCGGGAACAGCAGCACGATCGCGCCGAGGGACACCCCGAGCGCGCCGACGGGATGCAGCCGGCCGGTGAGCACCGCCAACATCATCCGCACCGTCACCAGCGCCGCGATCAGCGCGGCGACGGGCCGGGTGAGCGACAGGATCGCGGTCGTGTGGTCGCCGAGCCCGAGCAGCACCCCGGCCAGGCCGGTGCCCAGGCCGAGCAGCGTCGGGATGGACATCCAGCTGCGCACCTCGGTCGCGGTGCCGAGCGTCTGGGTCCAGCCGAAGCCGAGGCCGCTGCCCCAGCTGACCGCGCCCACGACGACGGCGGCGACCACGGCGAGCAGCGCGGCGGCGGCGGCCACGGCGCGCAGGGTGCCGCCCCAGCGGTGCGCGAGCGCCATTCCGACGAAGCCGAGGGCGAGCAGCGACGGAACCTTCACCATCGACGACAACGCGATCACGGCGGAACCGGCCAGCAGCCAGGCGAGCGCCCGGCCGCGCAGCGGCCCCGCCGGATCGGGGGTGTGGATGCCGCGCAGCGCCAGCTCGAGGCCGGCGAGCATGAGACCGAGCATCAGGGCCTCGTTGTGGATGCCGGCGACGAGGTGGAACAGCAGCAGCGGGTTGGCCGCGCCGAGCCACAGGGCGCTGACGGAGGCGACACCGCAGCGGCGCGCGAGCCGCGGCAGCGCCCACACGATCAGCGCCACCCCGGCGAGCGCGGAGACACGGTGCAGGAAGACCCCGGCGACGATGTTCTCGCCGGTCAGGTCGGTGATGCGCTGCCCCAGCCACAGGATCGCCGGCCCGTACGGCGCGGGGGTGTCACGCCAGATGTTGGGCACGGTACGGGTCAGGACGTGGTCGACGCCCAGGGCGCCGGCCGGGCCGATCCCGTACGGGTCGAGTCCGCGGGCGGCGATCTCGCTCTGCGCGAGATACGAGTACACATCCTTGCTGAACATCGGGGGTGCCACGATCAACGGCAGGATCCACAGCAGCAGCGTGCGGTCGAGCTGGGAGCGGGTGAGCCGGCGGGGCACCCCGTCCGGGTCGCGGCGGCCGATCGCGAAGCGGCCGAGCAGCAGCCACGCGAGGACCACCAGCACGGTGCCGGTCATGGTGAGGGTCAGTGCGGCGCTCGGCATGCGTGCGGGCAGCCCGAGCAGGCGCAGGCCCTGGACGGGATTCTGCAGCACCGGCTGCGCACCGGCGCCGAGCGCGCCGACCGCCATGAGCACGGTGCCCGTCGCGCCGAACAACCGTATCCGGTGCAGCTGGGTGGTCTCGGTGGCGTCGAGGCCGCGGCCCTCGAGTTCGTCGCCGTGCAGGATCGCGGCCACGGCCGGGTCGCCGCCGCGACCGTCGAGTCCGAGGGCGCGGCGGCCGAGTTCCACGGCACGGGCTCCGAGGTCCGCGGCGCGGCGGCTCGGCGCCGGGCCGGTGGGGTCGGGTTCCACGGTGGACGACGGCACCCGAGCAGCGTAGCGGGGCCGGGAACCGGCGCCCCGCCGCCAGTTAGATAGGGCACCCTTTGTAGACCGGCCCGGGGAATTCCGTCACACTGGTGTTGTGAAAACGACGTCCGCTGCCCCGGTGCATGAGGAACGCGCAGGTCACACGCCTGTCGCCGCGTTCCCGGTCACCCAGGCGCCGGGCACGCACGAGGGTCAGACCCGGGCGGCGGTGGTGCAGCTGCTGCTCGAGGAGGGGCCGATCACGGCCACCGAGATCGGTGCCCGGCTCGGCCTGAGCGCCGCCGGGGTGCGCCGCCACCTCGACGCCCTCATCGACACCGGCGAGGCCCAGGCTGCTCCGCCGCCGCGGCGGGAACGCCGGGGACGGGGACGGCCGGCGCGCCGATTCCAGCTCACCGCGGTGGGCCGGGCCCGGCTGGGACACTCCTACGACGACCTCGCCAGCGCTGCGATGCGGCACCTGCGGGAGGTCGGCGGCGAGGCCGCCGTCGAGGACTTCGCCCGGCGGCGCGTGCAGTCCATCCTCGGCGGGGTCACGCCCGCGGAGTCCGGGAGCGCCACCGAGATCGAAGCCACCGCCGAGGACATCGCGGCGGCGTTCACCGACGCGGGGTTCGCGGCGTCGACCCGGCGGGTGGGCACCGGCGTGCAGATCTGCCAGCACCACTGCCCCGTCTCGCACGTGGCCGAGCAGTTCCCGGAGCTGTGCGAGGCCGAACGGGAGGCGTTCACCGAGCTCCTGGGCACCCACGTGCAGCGGCTGGCGACCATCGCCAACGGTGACAGCTTCTGCACCACGCACGTCCCGGTGCTGCCGCCGGACATCGGAAAAACCTGAGCACGACCCGCTTCCCCCGACAGAGCAACACGTTGTCCGCCGGCGATCAGCCCTCGCCGGCACCGAACAAGACTCCGGAAGGAGCTCACATGACCGTCACATCGGATCAGGCGTCGGCCGGCGCGCCGCTGACACAGGAGGAGACCATCGCGTCCCTCGGTCACTACGGCTACGGCTGGTCGGATTCCGACGCCGCTGGCGCCACGGCCCAGCGAGGGCTGTCCGAGGCGGTCGTGCGCGACATCTCCGCGAAGAAGGACGAACCCGAGTGGATGCTCGACATCCGCCTCAAGGCGCTGCGCACCTTCGAGAAGAAGCCGATGCCGGTGTGGGGCTCGAACCTGGAGGGCATCGACTTCGACAACATCAAGTACTTCGTGCGCTCCACCGAGAAGCAGGCCGCGAGCTGGGAAGAGCTGCCCGAGGACATCAAGAACACCTACGACCGGCTCGGCATCCCCGAGGCGGAGAAGCAGCGCCTCGTCGCCGGTGTCGCCGCGCAGTACGAGTCGGAGGTGGTCTACCACCAGATCCGTGAGGATCTCGAGTCCCAGGGCGTGATCTTCCTCGACACCGACACCGGCCTGCGCGAGCACCCGGAGATCTTCAAGGAGTACTTCGGGTCGGTCATCCCGGCCGGCGACAACAAGTTCTCCGCGCTGAACACCGCCGTGTGGTCGGGCGGCTCGTTCATCTACGTCCCGCCCGGCGTGCACGTCGACATCCCGCTCCAGGCCTACTTCCGGATCAACACCGAGAACATGGGCCAGTTCGAGCGGACCCTGATCATCGTCGACGAGGGCGCCTCCGTGCACTACGTCGAGGGCTGCACCGCACCGATCTACAAGTCGGACTCGCTGCACTCGGCGGTGGTGGAGATCATCGTCAAGAAGGGCGGGCACTGCCGCTACACGACCATCCAGAACTGGTCGAACAACGTCTACAACCTCGTCACCAAGCGCACCAAGGTCGAGGCCGGCGGCTCGATGGAGTGGATCGACGGCAACATCGGCTCCAAGGTCACCATGAAATACCCGGCCGTGTGGATGATGGGTGAGCACGCCCGTGGCGAGGTGCTGTCCGTGGCGTTCGCCGGCGAGGGCCAGCACCAGGACACCGGCGCGAAGATGCTGCACCTGGCGCCGCACACCTCCTCGACCATCGTGTCGAAGTCGGTGGCCCGCGGCGGCGGTCGCGCCTCCTACCGCGGCCTGGTCCAGGTCAACAAGGGCGCCCACGGGTCGAAGTCGACCGTCAAGTGTGATGCGCTGCTCGTCGACCAGATCTCCCGCTCGGACACCTACCCGTACGTCGACATCCGTGAGGACGACGTGACGATGGGCCACGAGGCGACCGTCTCCAAGGTCTCCGACGACCAGCTGTTCTACCTGATGAGCCGCGGACTGACCGAGGACGAGGCGATGGCGATGGTGGTGCGCGGCTTCGTCGAGCCCATCGCCAAGGAACTGCCGATGGAGTACGCGCTCGAGCTCAACCGCCTGATCGAACTGCAGATGGAAGGGGCAGTCGGCTAAATGACTGCGGAAGCGAAGAACACCCCCACCGCCACCGGGGTGCAGGGAGCCGCGCGCTCGGAGAACGCCGCCGGGCCCGCGATCAAGACCGCCCGCGGGCCGGCCGTCAACAAGGGGGAGGTCTTCACGTCGTTCGACGTGAACGCCTTCGAGATCCCCTCCGGTCGCGACGAGGCCTGGCGGTTCACCCCGCTGCGCCGGCTGCGGGGCCTGCACGACGGCACCGCGGTCGCCGACGGCGCCACCACCGTCGAGGTCACCCCCGTCGAGGGGGTGCAGGTCGAGACCGTGGGCCGCGACGACGCCCGCCTCGGCCGGGGCGGCGTGCCGGCCGACCGTGTCGCCGCCCAGGCCTACTCGGGCTTCACCACCGCCACCGTCGTCACCGTCGGCCGCGAGGTCGAGGTCACCGAGCCGGTCACGATCACCGTCACCGGCCCCGGGGAGGGCAAGGTCGCGTTCGGGCACCTGCAGGTGCGGCTCGAGCCGTTCGCGTCGGTCACCGTCGTCCTCGACCAGCGCGGATCCGGCACCTACGCCGAGAACGTCGAGTTCGTCCTCGGCGACAGCTCGCGCCTGAATATCGTCGCCATCCAGGACTGGGCCGACGACGCGGTACATGTGACGGCCCACCACGCCCGCCTCGGCCGCGACGCCGTGCTGCGGCACTTCACCGTCGGCCTCGGCGGTGACCTCGTGCGCGTGTCGCCGACCGTCCGGTACGACGCGCCCGGTGGCGACGCCGAAATGCTCGGTCTGTACTTCGCCGACGCCGGGCAGCACCTCGAGCAGCGCCTGCTCGTGGACCACGCGCAGCCGCACTGCAAGTCCAATGTGGTGTACAAGGGTGCGCTGCAGGGCGACCCGGGCTCCGGCAAGCCGGACGCGCACACCGTGTGGATCGGGGACGTGCTCATCCGCGCCGAGGCCGAGGGCACCGACACCTTCGAGCTGAACCGCAACCTGGTGCTCACCGACGGTGCCCGCGCCGACTCGGTGCCCAACCTCGAGATCGAGACCGGCGAGATCGTCGGCGCCGGTCACGCCAGCGCCACCGGCCGGTTCGACGACGAGCAGCTGTTCTACCTGCGGGCCCGCGGCATCTCCGAGGAGCAGGCGCGCCGCCTGGTGGTCCGCGGGTTCTTCCACGAACTCGTCGAGAAGATCACCGTGCCCGCCGTCCGAGAGCGGCTCGAGGCCGCCATCGAGGCCGAGCTCGCCGCCGTCGGCGCCTGACCCCCACCCGTTCTCCCATATTCGCGAAGGAACCGTTACCGACATGTCCCCCGAGCAGAACGTCCTCGAGATCAAGGACCTGCACGTCCGCGTCGCCCAGACCGACGACAACGCCGAGCCGATCAACATCCTCAAGGGCGTGAACCTCACCGTCCGGTCCGGGGAGACGCACGCCATCATGGGCCCCAACGGGTCGGGCAAGTCCACCCTGTCGTACGCCATCGCCGGCCACCCCAAGTACGAGGTGACCTCCGGGTCGATCACCCTCAACGGCGAGGACGTGCTCGCGATGAGCGTGGACGAGCGGGCCCGTGCCGGCCTGTTCCTGGCCATGCAGTACCCCGTCGAGGTTCCGGGCGTGTCCATGTCGAACTTCCTGCGCACCGCCGCGACCGCGGTCCGCGGCGAGGCGCCGAAGCTGCGGCACTGGGTCAAGGAGGTCAAGTCGGCGATGACCGAACTCGACATCGACCCGGCGTTCGGCGACCGCTCCGTCAACGAGGGCTTCTCCGGCGGCGAGAAGAAGCGCCACGAGATCCTGCAGCTGGGCCTGCTCGCGCCGAAGATCGCCATCCTCGACGAGACCGACTCCGGCCTCGACGTCGATGCCCTGCGCGTGGTGTCCGAGGGCGTCAACCGCTACCAGGAACGCGAGCACGGCGGCGTGCTGCTGATCACCCACTACACCCGCATCCTGCGCTACATCAAGCCGCAGTTCGTGCACGTGTTCGTCGGCGGCCGCGTCGTCGAGTCCGGTGGCCCGGAGCTGGCCGAGGAACTCGAGACCCACGGTTACGTGCGCTTCACCCAGGCCGCCGCCGCGGCCGCGGGTGCCGACAAGTAAGGAGCAGTGAGCCGATGACGGTGCAGGTGCCCACGGTGGACGTCGCCCGGATCCGGGCCGACTTCCCGATCCTCGGGCGCACGGTGCGCGACGGAAAGCCCCTGGTCTACCTCGACTCCGGGGCCACCTCGCAGCGCCCGACGCAGGTCCTCGACGCCGAACGCGCGTTCCTGACCACCTGCAACGCGGCCGTGCACCGGGGAGCGCACGAGCTGTCCGAGGAGGCCACCGACGCCTACGAGGGCGCCCGCGCCGTGATCGCCGACTTCGTCGGCGCGGACTCCGACGAGCTGGTGTTCACCAAGAACGCCACCGAATCGCTCAACCTCGTCGCCTACGCCTTCGCCGACGCCCGGTTCCCGCGGCGCCTCGGGCCCGGCGACGAGATCGTCGTCACCGAACTCGAGCACCACGCCAACCTGGTGCCCTGGCAGGAACTCGCCCGCCGCACCGGCGCGACGCTGCGCTGGTTCGGCGTGACCGACGAGGGCCGCATCGACGTCGACTCCCTCGAACTCACCGACCGGGTCAAGGTCGTCGCCTTCACCCACCAGTCCAACGTCACCGGGGCCGTGGCGCCGGTCGAGGAGCTGGTACGGCGCGCGAAGGCCGTCGACGCGATCGTCGTGCTCGACGCCTGCCAGTCCGTGCCGCACATGAGCGTGGACTTCCACGCGCTCGGTGTCGACTTCGCCGCGTTCTCCGGCCACAAGATGCTCGGCCCCTCCGGCGTCGGCGTCCTCTACGGCCGCCGTGAGCTGCTCGCCGACGTGCCGCCGTTCATCACCGGCGGCTCGATGATCGAGACCGTCACCATGGAGGCATCGACGTTCGCGCCGCCGCCGCAGCGCTTCGAGGCCGGCTCGCCGATGTCGTCGCAGGCCGTCGGTCTCGGGGCCGCGGTGCGGTACCTGCAGCAGATCGGGATGGACGCCGTCGCCGCGCACGAGCACGAGCTCACCGCGGCGGCCCTCGCCGAACTCGCCGGCATCGACGGTGTGCGGATCGTCGGCCCCACCACGGCCGAGCAGCGCGGCGGGGCCGTGTCGTTCGTCGTCGACGGCATCCATGCGCACGATCTCGGACAGATCCTCGACGACGAGGGCGTCGAGATCCGCGTCGGCCACCACTGCGCGTGGCCGCTGCACCGCCGCTTCGGGGTCGCGGCGACCGCCCGCGCCTCCTTCGCCGTGTACAACACGCTCGACGAGGTGGCCGCGCTCGGCGCGGCGATCCGCCGGGCCCAGGACTTCTTCGGAGCGCGCTGATGCGGATGGAGCAGATGTACCAGGAGGTCATCCTGGACCACTACAAGCACCCGCACCACCGGGGTCTGCGCGAGCCCTACGGCGCGGAGGTGCACCACGTGAACCCCACGTGCGGCGACGAGGTGACGCTGCGGGTGCATCTCGCCGACGACGGCACCGTCGCGGACGTCTCCTACGACGGGCAGGGCTGCTCGATCAGCCAGGCGTCCACCTCGGTGCTCACCGACCAGGTGATCGGGGAGCCGCTGGACCGCGCCCTGGCCACCGTCGACGCGTTCGCGGAGATGGTCGGCAGCCGCGGAGCCGTCGAGGGCGACGAGGACGTACTCGGGGACGGCATCGCCTTCGTCGGCGTCTCGAAGTACCCGGCGCGCGTGAAGTGCGCGCTGCTGGGCTGGATGGCCTTCAAGGACGCCGTCGTGCAGATCGCCGACGGCACCGCCGTCGGAGACGGCACCCTTAGCACCGCTGTCGGAGACGGCACTCCCAGCACCCCCAGCACCGCTGTCGGAGACAGCATCCCCAGGACCGCACCCGTAGCCAGCGGAGGACAGAACTGATGACCGAACCCGTGACCCCGGCGGACGAGACCACCGCCGCAGCCCCGGACGCGGCCCCCGCCCTCGACCCCGAGCGGTTCGAGGAGCTCGAGGAGGCGATGCGTGACGTCGTCGATCCCGAGCTCGGAATCAACGTCGTCGACCTGGGCCTGGTCTACGGCATCACCGAGGACGACGAGGCCGTCACCATCGACATGACGCTCACGTCGGCGGCCTGCCCGCTCACCGATGTGATCGAGGACCAGTCCCGCAACGCTCTCGTCCGCAGCGGCCTGTGCGACGAGCTGCGCATCAACTGGGTGTGGATGCCGCCGTGGGGACCGGACAAGATCACCGAGGACGGTCGCGAGCAGCTGCGCGCGCTCGGCTTCACCGTCTGACCCGGCAAGTGCCCCGGCACGGCTCCCCGGCGCCTCCGGATCCGGAGGCCGGCAGCTCCCCGGATCCGATCACCGCCCTCGAACACGAGTTCATGGCGCTGATGCGCCGCGGCCGGGAACAGATGGGGGAGCGGGCCCGCGCCGTCCACCCCCGGCTGGATCCGGCGTGCTACCCGCTGCTGGTGCTGCTCGGTCGCGCCGACGCGGTGGCGATGTCGGAGCTGCTCGCCGATCTCGCCATCGAGAAGTCGACGTTGACGCGGCGTATCGACGCCGCCGCTCGGCTCGGCCTGGTCGAGCGGACGACGGACCCGCAGGACGCGCGGGCGCGGCTCGTCGCGCTCACCCCGGAAGGCCGGGAGCGGTTGACCGCGCTGCAGCGCGAGCAGACGGCGCGGTGGCGTAGCCGGCTGTCCGCATGGGACCCGGCCGACGTCGAGCAGCTCACGGCGCTCCTGCGCCGCCTCGGCGACGGACTGGACTGAGATGCGGTGCCGGCCGCGGCCGGCACCCACCCGACACCTGAGGCCCCGGCCGGTGCCGAGGCCTCAGGCCCGCTTGCGCGCGGTAGACTTCTTCGCGGGGGCCTTCTCGGTGGTCTTCTTCGCCGCCGACTTCTTCGCGGCGGACTTCTCGGCCGCGCCCTTCCTCGCCGGCGCCTTCTTCGCGGCACTCTTCCTGGCGGGCGTCTTCTTCGCCGCCGAGCCCCGGGGGGGCGCGGCGGCGCCCGACTCGTCGCCGCCCGCGGCGGCGTCCACGCTGCGCTGCAGCGCAGCAACCAGGTCCAGCACCTCGGCGTCCTCGGCGGCGGGTTCCCCCGCCGGGGTCACCGGCAGCACCTTCTCGCCACCCCGGGCGATGATGTCGTCGATCAGCGACCGCAGCTCGACCTGATACTCGTCGGTGAACTCGTCCGGGCGGAAGTCGTCGGCCATCGACTCGACGAGCATCTCCGCCATCGCCAGTTCCTTCTGCTTCGGCGGCTCCGCGTCGTCGAGCACCGGGAACGACACCGCCCGCACCTCGTCCGGCCACAGCAGGGTCTGCAGCACGAGCACGCCGTCGCGGTTGCGCAGCGCCGCCAGCCGGGTGCGCTGCCGCAGCGTGAAGTGCACCAGTGCGGTGCGATCGGTCTGCGTGAGCGTCTCGGCCAGCAGCGTGTACGCCTTCGGCGACGACGAGTCCGGTTCGAGGTAGTACGACTTCTCGAACAGGATCGGGTCGATCTGCTCGGTCGGGACGAACTGCAGCACCGGGATCTCGTGTTTCTCCGCGACGGGCAGCTTGTCGAAGTCCTCTTCGGTGAGGACGACGCGCACGCCCTCGTCGGAGTCGTAGGCCTTGTCGATCTCGGCGTAGGGCACCGACTCGCCGCACTCGGTGCAGATCCGGTCGTACTTGATCCGCCCGCCGTCCTTCGCATGCACCTGGTGGAACCGGATGTCGTGGCTCTCCGTGGCCGAATACACCTTCACCGGCACGTTCACCAGCCCGAACGCGATGGAACCCTTCCAGATCGAACGCATGGTTCCATCATGATCGAGATCGGCGCCCGCCGCGCGGAACCGGGCGAACTCGTCACCACAGGGCGCGCAGCATCGCCCCGCGCAGGGCCGGCGAACCCGTCGCGAACATCCGGGTCATCGCCGCCACCGTCCCGCCGAGGTCGGTGCGGCCCGACAGGTAGGAACGCTGGCGTTCCGGTGGCAGCGTGAAGAACCCCGCGAAGAACGCCGGGGTCTGATCCGGGCGTAGTCCCAGCAGCACCCGCAGCCCCGAGGCACGCAACTGCGCGACCGCCCGCGCGGACGGGGACCACAATGCCGCCGTGGGGCTGCGGCCCCCGGCGAGCGCGTGCGCCACCGGATCGGCTGCCGCCAGCGACGCCGCCACCGCGTAGCCGGTGCCCGGGTGCATCAGCCCGCCGCGGGCGCCGAACCGGGCCACCCCGCGCGCCGACCCCGGCGGGGGTTGCACGGCGAACCGCACCCGCTCCACCGGCTCCGTCCCGGTCAGCGTGACCCCGCGTGCGGCGAGCCGTGCCTCGAGGCGGCGCCGCAGCTCGGCGAGCGGGATGGCGGGCCGCCCCACCAGGCAGGTCTCCTCCAGCAGCACCCGGCCGCCGCCGAGCGGCACCGCGTACAGGAACGACGGCGCATCCCCGGAACGGGTGCGGTTGTCGCGCCGCCAGTCCATGAACCATGCGGCGCGGCCCTCCAGCACGGGTGCGGCGGTAGCGGTGTCGACCGTCACGCCGAAGGCGGTCTGCTGGGCGCGGGAGCGGTCGGCGGGCACGCCGCGCGCGTCGATCACACTCCGGGTCCGCAGCACCGTGCCGTCCGCGAGGGTGACGCGATCCGGGGCCACGGCGTCCACGCGGGCGGCGCGTACCCGCGCCGGCTCCAGCCCCAGGCTTCGCTGCAGCGCAGATGCATCGAACACGCCGTAGGGGCGCTCGATCCGGTGTGGCCGCACCGTCCACGCCGCCGGCTCGTCCACCCGCGTCGCGAGCACCGAGGCGGGCAGCCACGCCGGCAGCTCGTCGAGCCACGCCGCATACGTCGCAGTCCACGGCCGATCCGGCTGCGGATCCACGGCCAGCACGTCGAGACCCGCGGCGGCCGCCCGGTGCGCCACCGCACGCCCCGCCGGCCCGAGCCCGACGACCACCACCTCCGCGTCGATCACTCGCTACATCGCTCCCGTCGCCAGCAGTCCACCGTCCACCCGCACAGTCTCCCCGGTGATCCACCCGGCCGCATCGGAGACCAGGAACGCGACCAGCGCGGCGACGTCCTCGGGTGTGCCGAGGCGGCCCATCGGGTATCGGGCGGCGGCGGTGTCCTCACCGCCGGCGACGAGCGCGGCCGCGAACCTCGTCTTCACCACCCCGGGCGCGACGGCGTTGACGCGCACGCCCGGCCCCAGCTGCCAGGCCAGTTCCTCGGTCAGCCGGATCAGCGCCGCCTTCGACGCCCCGTACGCGGCGATCACGCCGGTCGAGCGCAGGCCCGCCACGCTCGCGACGTTGACCACGGAGCCGCCGTGCTCGGCCATCCATGCGCGGTAGGCCTGCTGCACGAATCCCAGCGCGGCGACGACGTTGACGTCGAAGATCTTGCGGACGGCGTCCAGGTCGGCGTCCATCAGCGCCCCGTAGACGGGGTTGATGCCGGTGTTGTTGATCAGGATGTCGAGCCCGCCGAGTTCGGCGACGGTGCGGCGCACCGCCGCGGCGCGGGCGTCGGCGTCCCCGGCGTTCCCGGGCAGCTCGAGCACCTGCCCGCCGTGCCCGAGGGCACGCAGCTCGCCGGCGGCCTCGGCGAGCGGCTCGGCCTTGCGGGCCGTGAGGGCCACGTGCGCGCCGCGGGCGAGCAACGCCGCGGCGATCGCCTTGCCGATTCCGCGGCTCGCTCCGGTGACCAGCGCCGCGCGGCCCGTGAGGTCGGAACCGGGGGCGGTGTCGGGGGAAGTCGTCATGCCGGCGAACGTAGCGCATCTCACCCCGGCATTCCCGGGTGAACACGGTAAAATGAATGGTTCGTGCGCCTGCCCCTGCGGCATCATGGGCAGCCAATCCGAGTCGTCCCCGAGGAGCCTCACGCGTGATCACCGCCACCGATCTGGAAGTCCGCGCCGGCGTGCGGACGCTGCTCTCGGCGCCGGGGCCGGCGCTGCGGGTGCAGCCCGGCGACCGGATCGGGCTGGTCGGGCGCAACGGTGCCGGCAAGACCACCACCCTGCGCATCCTCGCGGGGGAGGGCGAGCCGTACGCGGGCGCGGTCGTCCGCTCCGGTGACCTCGGCTACCTGCCGCAGGATCCGCGCGAGGGCAACCTGGACGTCCTGGCCAAGGACCGCGTGCTCTCCGCCCGCGGCCTCGACGAGATCCTGCGCGCGATGGAGAAGCAGCAGGCCGTCATGGCCGAGGCCGTGGACGAGAACGTGCGGGACCGGGCGGTGCGCAAGTACGGGTCGCTCGAGGAACGCTTCTCGGCCCTCGGCGGGTACGAGGCCGAGTCCGAGGCCGCCCGGATCTGCACCAGTCTCGGACTGCCGGACCGGGTGCTGGGCCAGCCCCTGCGCACCCTGTCCGGTGGGCAGCGCCGCCGCGTCGAACTCGCCCGCATCCTGTTCGCCGCCTCCGACGGCTCCGGCAAGTCCACCACCACCCTGCTGCTCGACGAGCCCACCAACCACCTCGACGCCGACTCGATCACCTGGCTGCGCGGATTCCTGCAGAACCACGACGGCGGCCTGGTCGTCATCAGCCACGACGTGGACCTGCTCGCCGACGTCGTGAACAAGGTGTGGTTCCTCGACGCGGTGCGCGGCGAGGCCGACATCTACAACATGGGCTGGAAGAAGTACCTCGACGCGCGGGCCACCGACGAGGCGCGCCGTCGCCGCGAACGCGCCAATGCGGAGAAGAAGGCGTCCGCGCTGCGGCAGCAGGCGGCCAAGCTCGGCGCGAAGGCCACCAAGGCCGTCGCGGCGCAGAACATGGCCAAGCGCGCCGACAAGCTGCTCGCCGAGCTCGACGAGGTGCGGGTGGCCGACAAGGTGGCCAAGATCCGGTTCCCGGAGCCGGCCCCGTGTGGCAAGACCCCCCTCATGGCCGAGAGCCTGACGAAGGTGTACGGCTCGCTGGAGATCTTCACCGGCGTGGACCTGGCGATCGACCGGGGCAGCCGCGTCGTCGTGCTCGGTCTCAACGGTGCCGGCAAGACCACGCTGCTGCGCCTGCTCGCGGGGGTGGAGACCCCGGACGCGGGCCGGCTGGCGCCCGGACACGGCCTGAAGATCGGCTACTTCGCCCAGGAGCACGACACCCTCGACGACGACGCGACGGTGTGGGAGAACATCCGGCACGCGGCGCCGGACGCGGGGGAGCAGGACCTGCGGGGACTGCTCGGCGCGTTCATGTTCACCGGCCCGCAGCTCGACCAGCCGGCCGGGACGCTGTCCGGCGGCGAGAAGACCCGGCTGGCGCTGGCCGGACTGGTGTCCTCCGCGGCGAACGTGCTGCTGCTCGACGAGCCGACCAACAACCTGGATCCGGTCTCGCGGGAGCAGGTGCTCGACGCGTTGCGCAGCTACGCCGGTGCGGTCGTGCTGGTCACCCACGATCCCGGCGCGGCCGAGGCGCTCGACCCGGAGCGGGTGATCCTGCTGCCGGACGGCTCCGAGGACCACTGGTCGCAGGAGTACCTGGAGCTGATCCAGCTGGCGTGAGGACCGGCCCCGCGTGACCGTTCGCGGGAGTACCCGGGGCCGCTCTTGCCGGCCCGGGGTGCGGCCGCGGCCCGGACCTGCGCGATTCCTCCCGGCACCCCGCCCTGTCCACTAGCCTGGAAGCGGGGCCTTGCCGAGCCGACGGGAGGATCCGATGGCACGCAAATCCGAGCACGCCGGGAATGTACTGACCAAGGGCACACGGGTCACGGGGGAATCGCGTGACCGTCTCCAGGCGGAACTGAAACGCCGATACGAGGCCGGGGCGAGCATCCGGACGCTGGCGCAGGAGACGGGCCGTTCCTACGGTTTCGTGCACAACGTGCTCGTGGAGTCCCATGTGGCGCTGCGGGGCCGGGGCGGACCGAACCGGCGGAGCGCGGCGCGCGCCTCGACCTGAGCGGGTCAGCCGGCGGCGGTCCGTCGCACGGACTCCTCGACCAGGTCCAGTACCGCCGACAGTTCGCTGTCGGCGGTGCCCGAGGCGAGCCGCGCGATGAGGCCGTCGAGGACCAGGTCCAGGTAGCCGAGCACCACCTCGGTCGGCACGTCGTCGCGCAGCCGGCCGGCCTCGCGTTGCCGCTCGAGCCGGCCCACCGTCGCCTCGGTCAGCTCGGCGGAGTGCTGCGTCCACTTCTTCGCGAAGTCCGGGTCGGTGCGCAGGCGCCGGGTGATCTCCAGCCGGGTGCCCAGCCAGTCGAACTGCTCCGGTGAGGCGAGCATGTCCCGCATCACCTGCACGAGACCCTGCTCGGCGGCGACGTCGGCCATCCGCGCCGCATCCTCCTGGGCCAGCGCCAGGAACAGCCCGTCCTTGTCCTTGAAGTGATGGAAGATCGCGCCGCGGGACAGTCCCGTGGCGTCCTCGAGGCGGCGCACCGTGGCGCCGTCGTAGCCGAACTCGGCGAAGCACCGTCGCGCGCCGGCGAGGATCTGACTCCGGCGCGCGGCGAGGTGGTCCTCACTGACCTTGGGCACCGCGAACGTCCTTTCGGGGAAGAGACGGCGGGCCCGAGACGAGACGCCCCGAGCCCGCCGCCGGTGCACTGCGTGTGCGGTGAACCGATCTCGGACGTCAGCCCTTGATCATGTTGCGCAGCACGTACTGCAGGATGCCGCCGTTGCGGTAGTAGTCCGCCTCACCGGGGGTGTCGATCCGCACGACCGCGTCGAAGACGACCTTCTCGCCGTTCTCCCGGGTCGCGGTGACCTTGACGGTCTTCGGGGTGACGCCCTCGTTGAGCTTCTCGATGCCCTCGATGTCGTAGACCTCGGTGCCGTTCAGCTTCAGCGAGGCGGCCGACTCGCCGGCGGGGAACTGCAGCGGGACGACACCCATGCCGATGAGGTTGGAGCGGTGGATCCGCTCGAACGACTCGGTGATGACGGCCTTGACGCCGAGCAGGCTGGTGCCCTTGGCGGCCCAGTCCCGCGAGGAACCGGAGCCGTACTCCTTGCCGCCCAGCACGACCAGCGGGATGCCGGCGTTCTGGTAGTTCTGCGACGCGTCGTAGATGAACGCCTGCGGGCCGCCGTCCTGCGTGAAGTCGCGGGTGTAGCCGCCCGAGACGTCGTCGAGGAGCTGGTTGCGCAGCCGGATGTTCGCGAACGTGCCGCGGATCATCACCTCGTGGTTGCCGCGCCGCGAGCCGTAGGAGTTGAAGTCCTTGCGCTCGACACCGTTGGCCTCGAGGTACTGCGCGGCCGGGGTGCCCGCCTTGATGTTGCCGGCGGGGGAGATGTGATCGGTGGTGACCGAATCGCCGAGCAGCGCGAGCACCCGCGCCCCCTTGATGTCCGTGACCGGAGCCGGGGTCTTGGGCATGCCCTCGAAGTACGGGGGCTTGCGCACGTAGGTGGACTTGGGATCCCACTCGAAGGTCTTGCCCTCCGGGGTGGGCAGGCCACGCCAGCGCTCGTCGCCCTTGAACACGTCCGCGTAGCCCTTGACGTACATCTCCTGGCTGATCGCGGAGCCGATGGTGTCCTGGATCTCCTGGGCGGAGGGCCAGATGTCCTTCAGGAACACGTCGTTGCCGTCGGCGTCCTGGCCGAGGGCGTCGTGCTCGAAGTCGAAGTCCATCGTGCCGGCGAGGGCGTAGGCGATGACCAGCGGCGGGGACGCCAGGTAGTTCATCTTCACGTCGGGGGAGATGCGACCCTCGAAGTTGCGGTTGCCGGAGAGTACCGCGGTGGCCGTCAGGTCGTTGTCGTTGATGGCCTTGCTGATCGCCTCGTCCAGGGGGCCGGAGTTGCCGATGCAGGTGGCGCAGCCGTAGCCGACGAGGTAGAAACCGAGCTTCTCGAGGTACGGCCATAGGCCGGCCTTCTCGTAGTAGTCGGTGACGACCTGCGAGCCGGGCGCCATGGAGGTCTTGACCCACGGCTTGGCCGACAGGCCCTTGTCGACGGCGTTGCGGGCGAGCAGCGCGGCGCCGAGCATCACGGACGGGTTCGAGGTGTTGGTGCAGGAGGTGATGGAGGCGATCACGACGGCGCCGTGGTCGAGGACGAACTCGCCCTTCTCCTCGGAGACGACCTTGACCGGCTTGGTCGGCCGGCCCTCGGAGCCGTTCGCGGCCGACTGCACGTCCACTGCACCGTCGTCGGCGAAGGACAGGGCGACCGGGTCGGACGCCGGGAAGGACTCCTCGACGGCCTCGTCGAGCTGGGTGTGGTCGGCCGGGTGGTGCTCCTCCACGTAGTTGTGGATGTCCTTGCGGAAGGCGCTCTTCGACTCCGACAGCAGGATCCGGTCCTGCGGGCGCTTCGGCCCGGCGATGGACGGAACCACGTCACCGAGGTCGAGCTCGAGGTACTCGGAGTACTGCGGCTCGACATCCGCGTCGTGCCACAGGCCCTGCTCCTTGGCGTAGGCCTCGACGAGGGCGAGCTGCTCGTCGCTGCGGCCGGTCAGGCGCAGGTAGTTCACGGTCTCCTCGTCGATCGGGAAGATCGCCGCGGTGGAGCCGAACTCGGGGCTCATGTTGCCCAGGGTGGCGCGGTTGGCCAGCGGCACCTCGGCGACGCCCCTGCCGTAGAACTCGACGAACTTGCCGACGACACCGTGCTTGCGCAGCATCTCGGTGACGGTGAGGACCACGTCGGTGGCGGTCACGCCCGGCTTGATCTCACCGGTGAGCTTGAAGCCGACCACGCGCGGGATGAGCATGGAGACCGGCTGGCCGAGCATCGCGGCCTCGGCCTCGATGCCGCCGACGCCCCAGCCGAGCACGCCCAGGCCGTTGACCATGGTGGTGTGCGAGTCGGTGCCGACGCAGGTGTCGGGGTAGGCCTGGCCGTTCCGGACCATGACGGTGCGCGCGAGGTGCTCGATGTTGACCTGGTGGACGATGCCGGTGCCGGGCGGGACGACCTTGAAGTCGTCGAAGGCGCCCTGGCCCCAGCGCAGGAACTGGTAGCGCTCCCCGTTGCGCTGGTACTCGATGTCGACGTTGCGCTCGAAGGCGTCGGCGCGGCCGGCGACGTCGATGATCACGGAGTGGTCGATGACCATCTCAGCGGGGGCCAGCGGGTTGACCTTGTTCGGGTCGCCGCCCAGGGTCTCGACCGCCTCGCGCATCGTGGCGAGGTCGACGATGCAGGGCACGCCGGTGAAGTCCTGCATGATCACGCGGGCGGGCGTGAACTGGATCTCGACGCTCGGCTCGGCCGACGGATCCCAGCTCGCGATGGCGCGGATGTGATCGGCGGTGATGTTCGCACCGTCTTCGGTGCGCAGCAGGTTCTCGGCGAGAACCTTCAGTGCGTAAGGGAGTTTCTCGGTGCCCGGAACGGCCGAGAGGCGGAAGATCTCGTACGAGTTCTCTCCGACCTCCAGCGTCCCCTTGGCGCCGAACGAATCAATACTGGTGCTCACGTCAGCTCCACTCGTCGATGAGGCTCGCCGCCGACGGGGCTGTGTCGACGGCCGAAGCGAGGCCCCGGAGCCGAGCCGGGCCGCAGAACAGGGCCGGACGGCGTCGGAGGCGTCTCGCGGCAAGTCTAACAGTACGCTTGTCCTGTGAACCGATGGGACACAACCGCCGATCCGGCGTCCGGCCGCCGCCGCGGCACCGTCGCGTAGGGTACGAACGGCGCCGCACGAGCGGCGGCCGTCGAGCCCCACGGAGAGAGATGTCTGCGCCCCTGTCACGTGTCCTGACACCGTCGGCCACCGACCTCCCCCCGGGTGTCTCGCTCGAGCAGGTCCTCGTGGATCTCGCCGACGACCAGGTCTCGGCACCCCCGGACCGCGTCGACGACCTGGTCGCCGTCGTCGAGCGCGCGCAGCAGCACGGCATCGACCTGAGCATCGTCGTGCTCGACCGCGACCCCCGGCTCGACTCGCAACTGCGCGACCTCGCGACCGACGTGGCCGGCGAGGACGGCGGTACCGTGCTCGTGCTGAGCCCCGGCTGGGCCGGCGCCCACAGCGACAGCATCGACCGGGTACTCCTCGAGTCCGCGCAGGACCGCACCTACACCGGCGATCCGGTCGTCTCGGCGTCCAACTTCGTCGACGCACTCACCGAGCCCGCGCCGCCCTGGACGCTGCTGACGGTGCTGCTGCTGCTCGTGGTCGCGGGCGCGGCGGGGGCCACGTACCTCGCCAAAGCGGTCCGTCGCCGCGGCGACACCGCCGCGGCCGAGCCGGTCGCTGCCGACCGGCCCGCCCGCTGACCGGACCGCGCCGAGAATTTTCCCACCCACCACTGTGGCCGTCGTCACAGTTCAGGGCGTTGACAGACGGCGAATTACCCTTCTGTTATTTGTGACTGGAGTTTCCTCGGGGTGCAAAGTGTCGTACGGTGCACTTGGCGCTCTTGGGGAAGGGGTGTCACACATACCCGGAGTCGGGTCGCGGTGCGAGCCGTGGGGCGACGCCGGGCTGCCGAGCGGTGCAACCGCGGTCTCGTCCGCGGTGGATCGCCGCTGCGGCGACCCCTTTCCAGGTTGCGCTCGGGTGCGTCCCGCCGGCGCGACCGAGGGAGGGCGATGTGAGGCGTAGCGGTATACGGCAGGCGATGTCCCGACAGCCGTCGCGGACGCCCCGAAGACGCCGACTGTCCCGCACGACCCGGTTGGTGCTCGGTCTCGGCCTGGCCGCCTCCCTGATCGCGGGTACCGCCGCGTCCGCCGGCGCGATACCGCCCCCGCCGCCGAATCCCAGCGACGCCGATCTCGCGGCCGCCGGGGTGGCCGTCGCCGCCGGGGTGGACCAGGTGGGCGGCCTCATCCTCCGGATCGCCACCGCAGACCAGCAACTCGCCGAACTCGAGAATCAGGTCGCGGTCAAGCGGGAGAACGTCAACCGCGCCCTCGTGGACCTGCAGTCCGCCCGCGACGCCGCCGACGCCGCCGCTCACGCGGTCGCCCTGTCGCAGCAGGCGCTGAAGGACGCGGGCACCCGGATCCGTCAGGCGCAGCAGGACTTCGACGCGTTCGCCCGCGACAGCTACGTCCAGGGCACCAATGTCGCCTCCCTCGCCTCGTTCATCGGCTCCACCGGTCCCGACGACCTGCTCGACCGTGCCCAGATCATGCGCCTGCTCTCCGCGGGCCGCACCGTCGTCCTCGATGCCCTCGAACGCGCCCGCACCGAGCAGGCCAACCGGGACTCGCGGGCGCGGGCCAGCAAGCAGGAGGCGGACGCCGCCGCCGCGGCGGCGGAGGAACGTCGGGCCGCCGCCGAGACGGCCATTGCCGAGGCGCGCACCGCGTTGTCCGCGCAGACGGCCGAGAAGCAGCGCATCGAACAGGACCGCGCGCAGGCGCAGGCCGAACTCGACCGGGCCCGCGGCACCGTCACCGGGCTCGAGGGCCAGCGCGCGCAGTACGCGGAGTGGGATCGGCAGCGGCAGGCCGAGGAGGCCGCGGCGGCCGCGGCCGAGACCGCCGTCCGGCAGGCGGCGGCCGACGCCGCCCGCCGCGTCGCCGCCGACGCCGACGCCCGCGCCCGCGCTGCCGAACTGGCCAACGGGCAGCGGCCCCACACCCAGATCGACGGCTACGTGCGGCCCCAGCCCGCGGCCGCCGAATCCGGCGAGTCCGAGGTCGGCTTCGAGTCGCCGCTGCCACCCACCTCCGACGCGACCACCGCCCGGCCGGGCCGCACCACGCCCGAGCAGGACGGATCGGGCACCGACGATTCGGGCACCGACGGATCGGGCACCGACGGATCGGGCACCGACGGATCGGGCACCGACGGATCGGGCACCGACGGATCGGGCACCGACGGATCGGGCACCGACGGATCGGGCACCGACGGATCGGGCACCGACGATTCGGGCACCGACGATTCGGGCACCGACGGATCCGGGGACGGCACCGAGGGATCGGGCGACTCGTCGACCGACGGCAGCGACGAGTCCGACGCCGAGGACTCGACGATCCCCGACCGCGCCGACCCGGTCGAGGAGGAGGACACCACCACGTCTCCGCCTGCCCGCAGCCGGCCCAGGACCACTCCGAAGCCGGGCTCGACCCTCAGCGGCACCGCCGCCGTCGAAACGGTGATCGACCGGGCGATGTCGCAGATGGGGGTGCCCTACGCCTGGGGTGGTGGCGACGAGAACGGTCCGACCCTCGGCATCCGCGACGGCGGCGTCGCCGACAGCTACGGCGACTACAACAAGGTCGGCTTCGACTGCTCCGGGCTGATGATCTACGCATTCGCCGGGATCGGGATCTCGTTGCCGCACTACACCGGCTACCAGTACACCGCGGGCGAGCAGGTGCCGTCGGCCGAGATGCGCCGCGGCGACATGATCTTCTACGGCCCGAACGCCAGCCAGCACGTGGGCCTCTACCTGGGCGACGGGCAGATGATCGAAGCGCCCCAGTCGGGTTCGCACGTGAAGATCTCACCGGTACGCTGGGACGGCATGACCCCGTACGTGGTACGGATGGTGTCCTGAGGCAGCGCTTCGGCCCGGCCGGAGGCGGGCTTGCTCGACGCCGGTGACCGCGGACGTCGGCTCGGCGACGGCGGGGGCGTCCGGCACCTGGAATAGTGGTGTCGGTAGGCGACTTCGAGCAGGAACGACCTAGGCGAAAGCGGTGGATTCTTGGTGACCTCACGCGAGGGTGGCACGGCGGGCACGGCGACGTCGGACGCAAAGACCGCCCCGGCGGCCGCGGCCGGGGACACGGCACGCACGTCGGACCAGGCACACGATGTGCGTCTGCTCGAGCAGGCGATCTACGAGGTCAAACGGGTGATCGTCGGTCAGGACCGGCTCGTCGAGCGGATGCTCGTCGGCGTCCTCGCCCGCGGCCACGTGCTGCTCGAAGGTGTTCCGGGCGTGGCCAAGACCCTCGCGGTCGAGACGTTCGCGAAGGTCGTCGGCGGCTCGTTCTCCCGCGTGCAGTTCACCCCCGATCTGGTGCCGACCGACCTCGTCGGCACCCGCATCTACCGGCAGGGCCGCGAAGCGTTCGACACCGAACTCGGGCCCGTCGTGGCGAACTTCGTGCTCGCCGACGAGATCAACCGGGCCCCGGCGAAGGTGCAGTCCGCGCTGCTCGAGGTGATGGCCGAGCGGCACGTCACGATCGGTGGCAGGACCTTCCCCATGCCCGACCCGTTCCTGGTGATGGCCACCCAGAACCCGATCGAGAACGAGGGCGTGTATCCGCTGCCGGAGGCACAGCGCGACCGGTTCCTGTTCAAGGTCCTCGTCGACTACCCCACGGTCGAGGAGGAACGCGAGATCGTCTACCGCATGGGGGTGGCCGCACCCGAACCCAAGCAGGTCCTCGACAGCGACGAGCTGATCCGCCTGCAGCAGGTCGCCAACCGCGTGTTCGTCCACCACGCCCTCGTCGACTACGTGGTGCGCGTCATCTTCGCCACCCGCGCCCCCGGCGAGATCGGCCTGACCGAGGTCGACGGGTGGATCGCCTACGGGGCCTCCCCGCGGGCGACCCTCGGCATCATCGCCGCCGCGCGCGCCCTGGCGCTGCTGCGCGGTCGCGACTACGTCGTGCCGCAGGACGTTCTCGACATCATCCCGGACGTGCTGCGGCACCGGCTGGTGCTGTCCTACGACGCCCTCGCCGACGACGTCACGCCCGACCAGATCATCGCCCGCATCCTGCAGACCGTCGGCATGCCGCAGGTCGCTCCGCAGGCCAACCCGCCCGCCCCGGTCCCGGTCGGGGCCGCGGCCGCGCCGGCGGCAGGCGTGACCGGGCCGGAGGCGGGTGCGGGGCAGCGGTGAGCCGACGCCCCCCGGTGACCCCGCCGACCTTCCGTTCCGGCGAGCTGCGTGACCCCGCCCTCACGGCGGCGCTGCGGACCCTCGAGCTGACCGTGCGGCGCCGCCTCGACGGGGTGCTGCACGGCGACCACCTCGGGCTCATCCCGGGACCCGGCTCGGAGCCCGGCGACGCCCGCGAGTACCAGCCCGGCGACGACGTGCGGCAGATGGACTGGTCCGTCACCGCCCGCACCACCCACCCGCACGTGCGGCAGACCGTCGCCGACCGCGAACTCGAGACCTGGTTGGCCATCGATCTCTCGCCCAGCCTCGACTTCGGCACCGGGGTCTGCGAGAAGCGGGATCTCGCCGTGGCGGCCGCCGCCGCGGTCGGCTACCTCGCCGGCGGCGGCGGCAACCGGATCGGCGCCGTGGTGAGCACCGGGGCACGCACCCATCGCGTGCCGGCCCGCGGCGGCCAGCTGCACACGCAGGCGATGCTCCGCTCGATCGCGACGACCCCGCACGCCCCCGACGGCACCCGCGGGGACCTGCGCGGGCTGATCGAGTCGCTGCGGCGCCCGCAGCGTCGCCGCGGCCTGGCCGTCGTCGTCAGCGACTTCCTCGGCCCCATCGACTGGGAACGCTCGCTGCGCGCCCTGTCCGGCCGGCACGACCTGCTCGCGGTGGAAGTCCTCGACCGCCGCGACCTCGAACTGCCCGACCTCGGCGACGTCGTGCTGCACGACCCCGAGACCGGGCACACCCGCGAGTTCACCACGAGCGCGCAGTTGCGCGCCGACTACGCCCGCGCCGCCGCCGAGCACCACGCCGCCGTGCGCAAGGCCGTCCGCGGCTGCGGTGCCCCGATGCTGAGTCTGCGCACCGACCGCAACTGGATCGACGACGTGGTCCGGTTCGTCGCCGCCCGTCGCCACAGCTTCGGCGCCCCGGTGAAGGGGGGCCGGTGAGCATCTCCGACTTCACCGCGCCGTGGTGGTTGCTGTTCCTGTTCGTCGTCGGGGCCCTCGCCGTCGGATACGTAGCCGTGCAACGCCGTCGGATGCGGCACACGCTGCGGTTCACCAACCTCGAGCTGCTCGAGAAGGTCGCACCCCAGAGGCCCGGCCGCAGCCGGCACGTCCCGGTCGCGTTGCTGCTGGCGGGGCTGGCGCTGCTCACCGTCGCCGCCGCCGGGCCCACCGCCGAGCAGCGGGTCCCACGCAACCGCGCCACTGTCGTCCTGGTGATCGACGTGTCGTTGTCGATGCAGGCCACCGACGTCGAGCCCACTCGCCTCGCCGCCGCACAGGCGGCCGCCAAGTCGTTCGCCGACGACCTGACTCCCGGCATCAACCTCGGTCTGGTGGCGTTCTCCGGCACCGCCTCGGTGCTCGTCTCGCCGACCACCAACCGGGAGGCCACCAAGACCGCGATCGACAACCTGCAGCTGAGCGAGCGCACCGCCACCGGCGAGGCGATCTTCACGGCCCTGCAGTCCGTCGACACCCTCGCCGCGGTGCTCGGCGGCGGCGACCAGGCACCCCCGGCGCGGATCGTGCTGCTGTCGGACGGCAAGCAGACCGTCCCGGAGAGCCCCGACGACCCGCGCGGTGGATTCACCGCCGCCCGGCAGGCCGCGGACAAGGACGTGCCCGTCTCGACCATCTCCTTCGGCACCGAGTACGGCACCGTCACGATCGAGGACGAACGCATCCCGGTGCCGGTGGACGACCCGTCCCTGAAGGAGATCGCCAGCCTCTCCGGCGGCACCTTCTTCACCGCGTCGAACCTGCAGGAACTCGAGGACGCCTACAACACCCTCGAGGAACAGATCGGGTACGAGACCACCCGCGGGGACGCCAGCCGCCCGTGGCTGATCCTCGGTGTCCTCGCCGTCGCCGGGGGGGTCGCCGCCGCCCTGCTGCTGCGCCAACGCCTGCCCTGACCTGCGCCGCGGCCCGCGCGCCGTCACCGCGGGCGCCTTGTTACCGACCCGTACCGCCACCAGATAGGGTTTGACCCCATGACTGACGCAAGCAGCCCCGCCGGATCGCCGCGCCCCGCGGCCACCCCCCGCTCGGTTCTCGTCACCGGCGGCAACCGCGGCATCGGCCTCGCCGTCGCGCGCCGCCTGCAGGCGGACGGCCACAAGGTCGCCGTCACCCACCGCGGCTCCGGCGCCCCGGACGGACTGTTCGGCGTCCGGTGCGACGTCACCGATAGCGAGTCCGTCGACGCCGCGTTCAAGGAGGTCGAGGAGCACCAGGGGCCGGTCGAGGTCCTGGTCGCGAACGCCGGCATCACCGACGACACGCTGCTGATGCGGATGACCGAGGACCAGTTCACGAAGGTCGTCGACGCCAACCTCACCGGTGCGTTCCGGTGCGCGAAGCGCGCCAACCGCGCGATGCTGCGGGGGCGCTGGGGTCGGATGATCTTCCTCGGCTCGGTCGTCGGCATGGCCGGTCAGGCGGGGCAGATCAACTATGCGTCCTCGAAGGCCGGCGTCATCGGCCTGGCCCGCTCGGTGACCCGTGAACTCGGCTCGCGATCGATCACGGCGAACGTCGTCGCGCCCGGCTTCATCGAGACGGACATGACCGCCGAACTCTCCGACGACGTCCGCGACACCGCGAAGAAGTTCATCCCGCTGCAGCGTCTCGGCAGGCCCGAGGACGTCGCCGCGGTCGTGAGCTTCCTGGCCTCCGACGACTCCGCGTACGTCTCCGGCGCGGTCATCCCCGTCGACGGCGGCCTCGGCATGGGCCACTGACGCCGGCACGCACGCCACCACATCCGAAACTCACTGGAGGACCGACACACTCATGGGCGGACTGCTCGAGGGCAAGACCATTCTCGTCACCGGCATCATCACCGACGCCTCCATCGCCTTCCACACCGCGAAGGTCGCGCAGGAACAGGGCGCGAAGGTCGTCATCACCGGCTTCGACCGGCTGCGCCTGATCGACCGCATCGCGCAGCGGCTGCCGCAGCCGGTGCCCCCGGCCCTCGAGCTCGACGTGCAGAACACCGCCCACCTCGACACCCTCGCCGACCGGGTGCGCGAGCTCGCCCCCGAGGGCCTCGACGGCGTCGTGCACTCCATCGGCTTCGCCCCGCGCTCCTGCCTGGGCAGCCCGTTCCTCGACGCGCCGTGGACCGACGTCGCCGTCGCCCTCGAGGTCTCCGCCTACTCCTACGCCGCGCTCGCCAAGGCCCTGCTGCCCGTCCTCAACGACGGCGCCTCCCTGGTCGGCATGGACTTCGACCCCGCCCGCGCCGTCCCGTTCTACAACTGGATGGGCGTGTCCAAGGCCACCCTCGAGTCCGTCAACCGCTACGTCGCCAAGGAGGTCGGCGGCCGCGGCATCCGCTCCAACCTCGTCGCCGCCGGCCCGATCAAGACCCTCGCCGCCAAGGCGATCGCCGGCGACGCCACCGGACCCGGCGCCGAGATGAACCGGCTCAACGAGGGCTGGTCCGCGGCGGCCCCGATCGGCTGGGACGTCGAGGACCCCACGCCCGTCGCGAAGACCGTGTGCACGGTGCTGTCCGACTGGCTGCCCGGCACCACCGGGTCGATCGTCTACGTCGACGGGGGATTCCATTCCCAGGTCGGCTTCGGTGCCGGCGCCTAGGGTCGAGCCATGACCCGTACCTCCGAGCCGTACGACGCACTGCTGGTGCTCTCGTTCGGCGGTCCGGAAGGGCCGGACGACGTGCGCCCGTTCCTCGAGAACGTCACCCGCGGCCGCGGCGTGCCGCCCGAACGCCTCGACGAGGTCGCCGAGCACTACCTGCACTTCGGGGGTGTCTCGCCGATCAACGCCCTCAACCGCGACCTCATCGCGCGCCTCGAGGCGGACTTCGCCGCCGCCGGGCTGGACCTGCCGATCTACTTCGGCAACCGCAACTGGCACCCGATCATCGAGGACACCGTCGCGGCCATGCGCGACGACGGGGTGCGCAGCGCGCTGGTGTTTCCCACCTCGGCGTGGGGCGGCTATTCGGGGTGCCGGCAGTACCACGAGGACATCGCCCGCGCCCGCGCCGCCGTCGGCGACGACGCGCCCGCGCTGACCAAACTGCGGCACTTCTACGATCACCCGCTGTTCCTCGACGCCGTCGCCGACGCGGTCGCCGCGGCGCGCGCACAACTGCCCGCCGACCGCCGCGACGCGGCGCGCCTGGTGTTCACCGCCCACTCGGTGCCCACCGCCGCCGACGCCGCCGGCGGCCCACCCGAGCTGGGCGGGCACCTGTACAGCCGGCAGGTCGCCGAGGCGGCCCGCCTGGTGGCCACCGCCGCCGGCAGCGCCGACCACGACCTGGTGTGGCAGTCCCGCTCCGGGCCGCCGCAGGTGCCGTGGCTCGAGCCGGACATCGTCGACCACCTCGAGGCCCTGCACGCGCGCGGCGTCGACGCGGTCGTCGTCGTGCCCGTCGGCTTCGTCTCCGACCACCTCGAAGTCGTCTGGGACCTCGACACCGAAGCCCGCGACCGGGCCGCGGAACTCGGCATGGCGTTCGCCCGCGCCGCCACCGCCGGCCCCGACCCGCGGTTCGTGCGGATGGTGCGCGAGCTGGTGCGCGAACGCCTCGACGGTGCCGCCCCCGTGCGGCGCGGCACCGAGCCGCTGCTGGGCGTCGGCTGCAACGGCGTGCTGTGCGCACCGGACTGCTGCCGGCCACCGGCACGGCCCCGCCGCTGACCGGGCGGGCTCGGCACCCCGCCCCGGGGGCCGTTCACCGCCCGCGTCACCCGGTGCTTCGGACCGCGCGGCCGTTCGTGTGACCCAGGAGCACGCCGGCCGCCACCGGCCCGCCCCGCCGACGAAAGGCCGCACCGTGACCGCACCGCCCACCGCCGTCGACGACGCCGCCCTGACCCGCGTCGAGGTGTTCCTCGTCGCCGCCGTCGCGACGGTGCTCGTCACCCGCGGCTACCTCGCCGCGACCGGCTACCCGCAGATCGGCGGCGGCACCCTGCACATCGCGCACGTGCTGTGGGGTGGGCTGCTCATGGCCGTCGCCCTCGTCGGGACCCTGATCCGGCACGGCAGCCGGGTGCGCATGCGCGCCGCCCTGCTCGGCGGGATCGGCTTCGGGTTGTTCCTCGACGAGGTCGGCAAGTTCCTCACCACCGACGTCGACTACTTCTTCCGGCCCGCCGTCGCCGTGATGTACGTGGTGCTCGTCGCGTTCTACCTCGGCGCCCGCGTGGCGCTGCTGCGGCGCGGCCCGACCGACCGGCAGCGCCTCGCCGTCGGGCTCGAGGCGCTGACCGATCTCGTGCTCGGCCAGCTCGACGACCTCGCCCGCCGCCGCGCCCTGGACATGCTGGCGGGGGTGCGGGACCCGGCGCAGCGGGAACTCGCCGGGGCGGTGCGGGCAGGGCTGGCCGCACCGGTCGCGGCGCCGGCCGGTTTCGACGGGCGCATCGCCGCGGCCCGCGACCGGCTCGAGCGCCGGGTCACGGCCGTGGCGGCGACCGCCGCGGCCCGTCGGCTCGTGCTGGCGGTGTTCGCCGTGCACGCCGCGCACACCCTCGTCGGGCTGGCGATCCTGCTGGCCGGGCCGGGGTGGGAGGACGAGGACGCCGGCCTCTCCGAGCTCGGCGCCGAGATCTCCGGTGCCGTGAGCGCCGTGCTGATCGTGGCCGGGCTCTGGCAGTTCGCGCGGCGCCGCGATCTGCCGGCGTTGCGGCTGCTGTACGCCTCCGTCGTCGTGAATCTGCTCGTCACCCAGGTGTTCCTGTTCGACCTGCGGCAGTTCGGGGCGCTCGCCGGGTTCGCGGTGTCGCTGCTGCTGCTGATCGTGGTGCGGGTGGCGATCCGGACGGAGAAGACCGTCGTCGCGCCGCCGGCAGTCCCGCGCGGCGTGTCCGCGGCATCGGGTCAGGCGTGATGCCCCGCCCGGACTGCGGCCGCCACCGCCCCGAGCCGCGCGGCCCGCACCGCGGCCCACAGCGGACGCAGCGCCTCCTCCCGCGCGGCCTGCCCGCTGGCCGAGGCGGCGCGCGGTTCCACACCACGGCCGGCGACCGTGAGGATGGCCGCGACCTGATCGGCCGAGTCGAGGATGCGCGCCGCGCGGCCCGGCATCGACTCCGGATACCGGTGCCGCGCATGTTCGGCGACCTCGGCCGCGATCTGCTCCCGGGGGTCGGCGGTGCGGCCGTCCGCGCCGACGGTCAGCACCCGGCCCACCCTCGCCGCGGCGTCCCGCACCGCCTCACGCATGGCGAACTCGGCCTCCCCAAGGCCGGGCTCGGCGGGCGGCTCGGGCACCGCCGGGACCGCGAACAGCGTCCAGCCCAGCACGTCCGGCCCCTCCACCGAGGGGACGAAGCCGAGACCGGGGGTCCCGGGTGCGCCGGCGAGCACCGCCTCTCCGGCCGCGACCGCGGCGCGCGCCAGCTCGGTGCCCGGCGGCAGGCCCCGCACGTCGCCGGGCACGGGCAGCACCAGCCGGATCCCGTCCACGCCGGCCGGATCGGCCCGGCGCAGCGCGGACAGCAGCACGGCGGCGCCGTCGACGGGCGAACGCTCGGGCACGGCGGAGAAGTCGGCGGCGGGCTCGTCGCGGGAGACCACCAGATGCATCGGCGCCCAGGCGTGCAGGGCGTCGATGACGTCGTCCGGTGCGGCGTGCCCGGCCAACCAGGAGCCGGCCCACACCGTCAGGGTCTGACCGGGTGAACTCACGGTGTCCGAGCATAGGCGCCGTCCCGGCGACGGGGCCACGGCCGGTCGGCGTGCCCTCCCGCCGCTGCGGCCGCGGCGGCCCTAACGTGGCGGGCGTGAGTCCCGACATGTACGGCGGCGACATCTTCGCCGGCCATCCGCGCGCCCGTAAGCCCCCGATCCCCGAGGTGCCCGCCGAGAAGGACCTGGTGGTCGAGGACGCCGCGTCCGGTTGGTGCGGTGCGATCGTCGGCATCGAACGCACCTACGACGGCGACTTCGTCCGGCTCGAGGACGCGTCGCGGCGTACCCGGCTGTTCGCGCTGCGCCCCGCCGCGTTCCTCCTCGACGGCCGGCCGGTGACGCTGGTGCGGTCCGTCCCGCGGCCGACGGCGGGCGGCCCCACCCGGTCCGCGTCCGGGTCCACGAAGGTCGAGGGGTTGCGGGCGCGGGTCGCGCGCGGCAGCCGCATCTGGGTGGAGGGCGTGCACGACGCGGCCCTCGTCGAACGCGTGTGGGGGCACGATCTGCGCGTCGAGGGGGTCGTGGTCGAGCAACTCGAGGGCCTGGACAATCTCGGGGAGCGGCTCGCCGCGTTCGCACCCGGTCCCGGCCGCCGCGTGGGGGTGCTCGCCGACCATCTCGTCGCCGGATCCAAGGAGGAGCGGCTGACCGCGAATCTCGGGCCGCACGTGCTCGTCACCGGGCATCCGTTCGTCGACGTGTGGCAGGCGGTGCGGCCCCGGGCGCTGGGAATCGAGGCGTGGCCGACGATTCCGCGCGGGCAGGACTGGAAGACCGGGGTGTGCCGGGCGCTGGGGTGGGGCAGCCCGCAGGACGGGTGGCGCCGCGTCTACTCGGCGGTGTCGAGCTTCCGGGATCTCGAGGCGCCGCTGATCGGGGCGGTCGAGCGGCTCGTCGATTTCGTCACCGAGCCCACCGGGGACTGACCGCGCCGCGGCCGTGACCTGCGGATCCATCCGCGATGTCCGATTTGTGGTTGGATGGCGTCGTGTCGGCATTGATATGGCTGATCGCCGGACTGGTGCTCGCCGCCGCGGAGGCGCTGACGGGTGATTTCGTCCTGCTGATGCTCGGCGGCGCGGCCCTGGCCACCGCCGGGGTGTCCGCCGCTACGGATCTGCCGGTGTGGGCCGACGCGGTGGTGTTCGCGGTGTCGTCGCTGGTGCTGCTGGGTGGGGTGCGGCCGGTGCTGCGCCGGCGCTACGCGCTGCCGCCGGCGAAGGCGACGAACGTGGACGCCCTGCCGGGCAAGCAGGCACTGGTGCTCGAGCAGGTGGCCGCGCACTCCGGGCAGGTGAAGCTGGACGGTGAGGTGTGGACTGCGCGTCCGCTGGACGTCACCGAGGTGTATCCGCCCGGCACGACCGTGACCGTGATGCAGATCGACGGCGCGACGGCCGTCGTGTGGAAGGGGCCGTAGATGGAAGCGCTGATCGTGCTCGCCGTCGTCGTGGCGTTCGTGGCGCTGGTGGTCGTCAAGTCGGTGGCCCTGGTGCCGCAGGCCGAGGCCGCGGTGATCGAGCGGCTGGGCCGCTACTACCGGACCGTGTCGGGACAGCTGACGTTCCTGGTGCCGTTCGTCGACCGGATCCGCGCCAAGGTGGACTTGCGCGAGCGGGTGGTCTCGTTCCCGCCGCAGCCGGTGATCACCCAGGACAACCTCACCCTGAGCATCGACACGGTCGTGTACTTCCAGGTGACGAATCCGCAGGCCGCCGTGTACGAGATCAGCAACTACATCGCGGCGGTGGAGCAGCTGACGGTGACCACGCTGCGCAACGTGGTCGGCGGCATGACCCTCGAGGAGACGCTGACCTCCCGCGATTCGATCAACGGGCAGCTGCGCGGCGTGCTCGACGAGGCGACCGGCCGCTGGGGACTGCGGGTGGCCCGGGTGGAGCTCAAGAGCATCGATCCGCCGCCGTCGATCCAGGAGTCGATGGAGAAGCAGATGAAGGCGGACCGGGAGAAGCGGGCGATGATCCTCACCGCCGAGGGACACCGGGAGTCGGCGATCAAGACCGCCGAGGGCGACAAGCAGTCCCGGATCCTGTCGGCCGAGGGCGCCAAACAGGCCGCCATCCTCGAGGCGGAGGCCGATCGCCAGTCGCGGATCCTGCGCGCCCAGGGTGACCGCGCCGCGAAGTACCTCGAGGCGCAGGGCCAGGCGAAGGCCATCGAGAAGGTGTTCGCGGCGATCAAGTCCGGGCGGCCGACGCCCGAGTTGCTCGCGTACCAGTATCTGCAGACGCTGCCGCAGATGGCGCGGGGCGACGCGAACAAGGTGTGGATGGTGCCGAGCGATTTCGGGGACGCCCTCAAGGGCTTCGCCCGGCACCTCGGTGCGCCGGGTGAGGACGGGGTGTTCCGGTTCGAGCCGAGCCCGGTCGACGAGAGGCTCCCGCGGCCGGAGGACGACACCGAGGAGGTGGCGGACTGGTTCTCCACCGCGCGTGACCCGGAGGTCGCGCAGGCCGTCGCCGCCGCCGAGGCCGTTGCCCGCAAGCCGGTCGATCCGGCGGTGCACAACCCGACCGGCGCCCAACGCAGGGGCGGGGAGCCGGCCGCGTCCCCCGCGACGGCGTTGCCGCCGTCGGAGCCGATCACGGGCGGATGGGTGCAGCCGCAGCCGGGGCAGCGGCACGGCGAACCGCAGTGACCGGAGGGCCGTTCAGGTGAGCAGGCCCCGCCCGACCCCGCACGCCGCGATCGCCCACAGCACGCTGGTGAAGGTGCCGATGATGAACTGTTCGGAGGCCTGGGGTTCGCGCAGTTCGGGGTAGCGGGCCAGGCCCTTGACGGCCAGCACGACGGCGATGCCCTCCGGCCAGCCGGACAGGATCGCGGCGGCGACCGCCGCCCGCTCGAGCAGGCCGATCACCCGCCCGCCGCGCAGCGGCCCGGGCGGCGGTTCGGGGCCGGCCGGCGACGGCGAGGGGGCCGGTCCCGCGTCGGGCTGGCGGCGGGCGATGCGGAACGAGGCCAGCACGGCGGGGGCGCCCCCGGTGACCGCGGCCAGGGTCGTGAGCACCAGGGTCGCGGCGAGGGCGGCGCCGTGCACGGCGGGGGTGGCCGTCGCGGTGAGGGCGGCACCGGCGAGCGCCGCGGTGGCGAGCCCGGCGACGAGCCACACGGGGGCGCCGCGGCGCAGGCTCAGGGCCGGGGCGAGCGCGGCGACGGCGAGCAGAACCAGGGTGACGACGGTCAACGGTCGGCCCTTTCCAGGAGGCGGCGGGCGAGGTCGCGGCCGGCCGGTTCGGCCTGCCAGCCTGCGGTGGCCAGGCGCTGCGACACCGCCTGGGTGCTGATGCCGAGCCGCGCGGCGGCCTCGGCCTGCGTCAGCCCGGCCCGGACGAGGTCGACGGCCTCGTGCCCGGCGTCGGACCGGCGGGTCACCAGCAGCGCCACCAGGGTGAGGGCGGCGTCCGCGTCGGCGGCCGCGGCGGCGTCCGGTCCCTCCACGGCGACCCGCGCGGGGGCGTTCTTGGCGCGGTCGACGGCGCGGCGGGCGTGTTCGAAGGCCGGTCCCCGGCCGGCGCGGGTCTGCGCCGGCAGGGGCTGTTCGACGGCGCCGATGCCGATGCCGACACTCCAGTGGCCGCGGCGGACGAGGTCGAGGGCGAGATCGACGACGACGGCCGGGTCGTCGGCGACGGCCTGGACCTCGTCGCCGGCGGTGCGTTCGAACGGTCGCAGCAGCTCGGCGTCGCGCAGCTCGGTGAGCAGGTCCGCGACCCGGTCGACGTCGCGCCGGCTGCCGCGCTGGTCGACAGTCAACACGAACATCCCTCAAGGATGCAGCCTTGAATGCGTATAATCAAGGTTTCAGGCTTGAGGAATCGGGTGCGGGGCGGGGTGCCGGGAGGCGCGACTCGAGCCACAGTCCCGACGCGCCGAGGGCGATGCACACCGCCGAGACCGCCAGCAGTGCGGGATCGGTCCGTCCCGTCAGGGCGTCGCCGAGCAGCACCACGCCCACGGTGCCCGGCAGGATGCCGGCGACCGTGCCCAGCGTGTACGGGACCAGCCGCACCGACGAGACCCCGCAACAGTAGTTGACCACCGCGAACGGCAGCGGCGCGATCAGCCGCAGCGACCCCACCGCGAGCCAGCCCCGGCGGGCCAGCCGCTCGTCGACCGCCTGTGCCGTCGGATGATTCAGGTGAGCCTCGACCACGCCACGACCGATCGCGCGCACCAGCAGCAGCGCCAGCACGGCGCTGACGGTCGTGGCGGCGACGGTCACCGCGATCCCGGTGGCCGACCCGAACAGCACCCCGGCGCTGAGGGTGAACACCGTCCGCGGGAACGGGGCCACGGTCACCACGGCGTGGATCAGGAAGAACAGCAGCGGGAAGAGCGGCCCGGCCGACTCGGCCCATGCCCGCACCTCGCCGACCGACGGGTGGGGGAGCAGCAGGGCGACGACCGCGAGCGCGGCCAGGACGGCGAGGGCGCCGAGGATCCGGCGGTCCCGCAGCATCCTCGTCACGAACGGTCACGATACCGGGGCCGGGGGCCGGACGAGCGGTCGCCTCGGCACCCGGTAGATTCCTTAGGCGACGACATTATCGATCGCTAGGGAAACTGTGGTGATCCCCACAATAGGGGCGGCGTGTATGCGGCTAGCATCACATCGAGATCGGTTTAAGGTTTCCCACGGCCGTGTTCGGCGAGCCCGCCCGCTGCGTACGAGAGGACCCTCACGTGTCATTAGCTTCAGAAGCCGAGGACGCTGCGCGCGCCTACGCGCAGTGGCAGGAGGCGGTGGCGGGGGTGCTGGCCAAGTCCCGCCGCGTCGACCCCGCGGAGCTCGGACCGGAACCGCAGCGGCTGCTCGCGACCACCACCTATGACGACGTCGCCGTCGCCCCCCTCTACGGCGTGCGCGACGAGCGTCCCGAGGCGCCGCTGCCCGGCTCCTTCCCGTTCGTCCGCGGCGGTTCGGCGACCCGCGACGTCAACACCGGCTGGCTCGTCAGCGCCCGCTTCGGCGACACCGCCGGTGACGTGAACGAGCGCATCCTCGACGCCCTCGAGAACGGCGTCAGCGCCCTGTGGCTGCGCGTCGGCACGGACGGCGTCGCGATCGCCGACCTGCCCGCCGCGCTCGACAAGGTCCTGTTCGACCTCGCGCCGGTCACCCTCGACGCCGGCGCCGACACCGCCGCCGCCGCGGCTGCCCTCTACGCCCTGCTCGATGCGCGCACCGACGTCGCCGACCGCGCCGCCGTGCGCCTGCACCTCGGTGCCGCGCCGCTGACCAGCGCGTTCTCGGGTCGGGCCGACGTCACCGTCGCCCAGGCCGTCGAACTCGCCCACACCGCCGCGGACCGCGCCGAGACCGTGCGGGCCCTCACCGTCGACGGCACCGCGTTCCACAACGCCGGTGCCGCCGACGCCGAGGAACTCGGGGCCGCCGTCGCCGCCGGCCTCGAGTACCTGCGCGAGCTGACCGGCAGCCGCCAGTCCGCGGCCCGTGCGCTCGGCCAGATCGAGTTCCGGCTCGCCGCCACCGACGACCAGTTCCAGACCATCGCCAAGTTCCGGGCCGGCCGGCAACTGTGGGCCCGCATCGCGCAGGTCGTGGGGGCGGCCGACGCCGGCCACGCCCCCCAGCACGCCGTCACCTCCGCCGCGATGATGACCCAGCGCGACCCCTGGGTGAACATGCTGCGCACCACCCTCGCCGCGTTCGGCGCCGGCATCGGCGGCGCGGACGCGGTCACCGTGCTCCCGTTCGACACCGCCCTGGCGGCCGGTGCGCTCGGCGTGTCGGAGGCCTTCTCCGCGCGCATCGCCCGCAACACCCAGTTGCTGCTGCTCGAGGAGTCCAACCTCGGCCGCGTCCTCGACCCGGCCGCCGGGTCCTGGTACGTCGAGGAACTCACGGCGCAGATCGCGGCCAAGGCGTGGGAGTTCTTCCAGCAGATCGAGGCGGCCGGCGGCTACCGCGCCGCCCTCGACGACGGCCTGATCGGCGAGCGCATCGCCGCCACCCGCGCCCGCCGGGACTCCGACATCGCCCACCGCCGGACCGCGGTGACCGGCGTCAACGAGTTCCCGAACCTCGCCGAGGCGCCGCTGCCCACGGAGACCGCCGGCGCCGACGTCGCCCGGTACGCCGCGGCGTTCGAGGCGCTGCGCAACCGCTCCGACATCCATCTCGCCGCGCACGGCGCCCGGCCCCGGGTGCTGCTCGCCCCGCTCGGCCCGATCGCCGAGCACAACATCCGCACGACGTTCGCCGCGAACCTGCTCGCCTCCGGCGGCATCGAGACGGTCAACCCCGGCCCGCTGTCCGTCGCCGACGACAGCATCGCCGCCGCCGTCCGCGACTCGGGCGCCGCCGTCGCCGTCGTGTGCGGCACCGACAAACGCTACGGCGAACACGCCGGCGCCGCGGTCACCGCGCTCCGCGACGCCGGGATCGGCACCGTCCTGCTCGCCGGACCGGAGAAGGCCGTGAGCGAGACCACCGGCGCCGAGCGCCCGGACGGGTTCCTCACCGCCAGGATCGACGCGATCGCCGCGCTGACCGACCTGCTGACCACCCTGGGAGCGTAAGTGAGCATCGAACACGAGATCGGCAGCTTCGCCGACGTCCCGCTGACGGATCCGGCGGCGCCGGCTCCCGCCGCCCCCACCGAGGAGCAGGCCACGGCGCTCGTCGACTCGGTCGCCGCCGCCAACCACTACACGACCGATCAGGTGGTGTGGTCCACGCCCGAGGGCATCGACGTCAAGCCCGTCTACACCAAGGCGGACCGCGACCGGATCGTCGCCGAGGGTTACCCGCTGGGCAGCTACCCGGGCCTCGAGCCGTTCGTCCGCGGCCCGTACCCGACGATGTACGTCAACCAGCCGTGGACCATCCGCCAGTACGCGGGCTTCTCCACGGCCGCCGAGTCCAACGCCTTCTACCGGCGCAACCTCGCGGCCGGGCAGAAGGGCCTGTCGGTGGCATTCGACCTGGCCACCCACCGCGGCTACGACTCGGACCATCCCCGGGTGCAGGGCGACGTCGGCATGGCCGGGGTCGCGATCGACTCGATCCTCGACATGCGGCAGCTGTTCGACGGCATCGACCTGTCGCAGGTGTCGGTGTCGATGACCATGAACGGCGCCGTCCTGCCGATCCTGGCGCTGTACGTCGTCGCCGCCGAGGAGCAGGGCGTCAAGCCCGAGCAGCTGGCCGGAACCATTCAGAACGACATTCTGAAGGAGTTCATGGTCCGCAACACCTACATCTATCCGCCCAAGCCGTCGATGCGGATCATCTCCGACATCTTCGCCTACACCAGCGCGAACATGCCGCGCTTCAACTCCATCTCGATCTCCGGGTACCACATCCAGGAGGCCGGTGCGACCGCCGACCTCGAGCTGGCCTACACCCTCGCCGACGGCGTCGAGTACCTCCGCGCCGGCCTCGACGCGGGCATGGAGATCGACAAGTTCGCCCCGCGCCTGTCCTTCTTCTGGGCCATCGGGATGAACTTCTACATGGAGATCGCCAAGATGCGTGCCGGCCGCCTGCTGTGGGCCGAGCTCGTCGAGAAGTTCCACCCGAAGTCGGCCAAGTCCAAGTCGCTGCGCACCCACTCGCAGACCTCCGGCTGGTCGCTCACCGCGCAGGACGTGTTCAACAACGTCGCCCGCACCTGCATCGAGGCGATGGCCGCGACCCAGGGCCACACCCAGTCGCTGCACACCAACGCCCTCGACGAGGCGCTGGCACTGCCGACCGACTTCTCCGCCCGCATCGCCCGCAACACCCAGCTGCTGCTGCAGCAGGAATCGGGCACCACCCGGCCGATCGACCCGTGGGGCGGCTCGTACTACCTCGAGTGGCTCACCCACGAGCTCGCCAACCGCGCCCGCAAGCACATCGCGGAGGTCGAGGAGGCCGGCGGCATGGCCCAGGCCATCTCCGAGGGCATTCCGAAGCTGCGGATCGAGGAGGCCGCGGCCCGCACCCAGGCGCGGATCGACTCCGGCCGCCAGCCGGTGATCGGCGTCAACAAGTATCAGGTCACCGAGGACCACGAGATCGAGGTCCTCAAGGTCGAGAACTCCCGCGTGCGGGCCGAGCAGATCGCCAAGCTCGAGCAGCTGCGCGCCGACCGTGATCCCGAGGCCGTGCAGGTCGCGCTGGACGCGCTGACCCGCGCCGCCGGCTCGGCCGACGGCGGCCCGGACCACAACCTGCTGGCCCTGGCCATCGACGCGGCCCGCGCCAAGGCCACCGTCGGCGAGATCTCCGACGCCCTCGAGAAGGTGTACGGGCGGCACCAGGCCGAGATCCGCACCATCAGCGGGGTCTACCGGGACGAGGCCGGAAAGGCGGGCAACATCAGCACGGCAACCGAACTCGTCGAGAAGTTCGCCGAGGAGGAGGGCCGCCGGCCGCGCATCCTCGTCGCGAAGATGGGGCAGGACGGTCACGACCGCGGACAGAAGGTGATCGCCACCGCCTTCGCCGACCTCGGCTTCGACGTCGACGTGGGACCGCTGTTCCAGACCCCCGAAGAGGTCGCGAACCAGGCGGCCGACAACGACGTGCACGTCATCGGCGTGTCGTCGTTGGCCGCGGGACACCTGACCCTGGTGCCCGCGCTGCGGGAGGCCCTCGCCGAGGTGGGCCGCCCGGACATCATGATCGTCGTCGGGGGCGTCATCCCGCCCGGCGACTTCGACGAGCTGTACCAGGCCGGGGCCGCGGCGATCTTCCCGCCGGGCACCGTCATCGCGGACGCCGCGGTGGGCCTGCTGCACAAGCTCGCCGACCAGCTCGGTCACGACCTGGGAGCCTGACCCGGCATGGGCAGCACCCCGGTCGGCAGTCCCACCCGTCGGCCCGCGGTCGACGTCGACGCCCTCGCCGAGGCCGTGCTCGCCAACCGGCGGGCCGGCCTGGCGAAGGCGATCACCCTGGTCGAATCCACCCGGGACGACCACCGCGAGCAGGCGCAGCAACTGCTGCTGCGCCTGCTCCCGGAGGCGGGCGGCGCGATGCGCGTGGGCATCACCGGCGTCCCCGGCGTCGGCAAGTCCACCTTCATCGACGCGTTGGGCATGTACCTGCTCGGCAAGGGCCACCGGGTGGCGGTGCTCGCGGTGGACCCGTCGTCGACCCGCACCGGCGGCTCCATCCTCGGCGACAAGACGCGCATGGCCCGGCTGTCGGTGCAGCGCGACGCCTACATCCGGCCGTCCCCGACGGCCGGCACCCTCGGCGGCGTCGCCAAGGCCACCCGCGAGACGATGGTGCTGCTCGAGGCCGCCGGATTCGACGTGATCCTCGTCGAGACCGTCGGCGTCGGGCAGTCCGAGGTCACCGTCGCGAACATGGTGGACTGCTTCACCTTCCTGACCCTCGCCCGCACCGGCGACCAGCTGCAGGGCATCAAGAAGGGCGTCCTCGAACTCGCCGACCTCGTCGCGGTGAACAAGGCCGACGGGCCGTTCGAACGCGACGCGCGGGTCGCGGCCCGTGAGCTCGCCGGCGCGTTGCGGCTCGTGCACCCGCACGACGCGGTGTGGAAACCACCGGTGATCACCATGAGCGGCCTCGAGGGCGCCGGCCTGGACACGTTCTGGGACACCGTCCTCGAACACCGCCGGGTGCTCACCGAGGCGGGCCTGTTCGAGGAGAACCGGCGCCGCCAGCTGGTGGACTGGACCTGGACCATGGTGCACGACCAGCTGCTGCGCCGGCTCGAGACCAACTCACGGGTGCGCGCGCTCCGCGGCGACGTCGAACGCGCCGTGCGCGACGGCTCGCTCACGGCAGCCCTGGCCGCCCAGCAGATCCTCGACGCGTTCGACGCCGCACCCTAGACCACCGGAGCCGGGGCCCAGGCCGCCGGATCGGCGCCCCACGCGCGGGCCGGGAACGGATAGTCCGGATACTCGGCGAGCGCCGGCCGGGCCGCGGTCACCGCCGCGTGCGTGGCCACGGTGTCCGCGCCGGGGTTCGCCGGCGCCGCCGGATGCGGGTCCCGGCCGGGCGCCCGCAGCAGCCACGCCCCGGTGCGGGCCAGGGCGACCGCCGCGTCGCGGCCCCGCCCGTCCCGGAGCCGAGCGGTGAGCGCGTCGAGCACCCCGGCCGCGAGCAGGTAGCCGCTCGCGTGGTCGAGCGCCTGCGCCGGGAGCGCTGCCGGCGCGTCCGGGCGGCCCTCGGCGACGGCGATCCCGGAGGCGGCCTGCACGATCGAGTCGAAGCCGCGCCGGGGCGCCCACGGTCCGGACCACCCCCACGCGCACACCCGGCCGTGCACCAGGCCCGGCCGCGTCGTGCCGGGTACGCCGATCAGCGCGTCGAGCGCCCCGGGCCGGTAGCCGGTGAGCAGGACGTCGGCGTCGGCGAGCAGGCGGCGGCACGTCTCCCGGCCGCGGGGCGTGCGCAGGTCCAGCAGCGCGGTGCGCTTGCCCTGCCCGTTCTCGGCGTGCTGCCAGGCGATCTCGGGCAGCGCGGGCGGATCGACGCGCAGCACGTCCGCCCCCAGCAGGGCCAGCGCCCGGGCGGCGACGGGACCGGCGATCACCCGGGTCAGGTCCAGCACCCGGATCCCGCTCAGGGGCCGCGCCGGATCGCCGCCGGAGCGGGTCTCGCCGGCACCGTCGGACCGGGCGAGGATCCGTACCAGCGGGCCCGCCGCCGCGCCCCGGCCCTGCGGGCTGGTGGCCCACTCGTGCTCGGTGCGCACCCGCCCCGCGATCGCGTCGTGCGCGGCGGCCGCGTCCTCGACCGCCGCGGCGGGCAGCTGCCGGATCCGGGCGGCGCAGTGGTCACGGCCCGCATCGTCCGGCAGGTCGAGTGCGCGGAGCAGACGCACGCGGTGGTGCGGGTAGTTGGCGTGGGTCCGCACCCATCCGTCGGCGGCGGCGAAGAACCCGGACAGTGCCGCGAACCCGTGAACGGGCCGGCCGGCCAGGCGCAGCATCCGGTCCCCGGCGAACGACGCGGCGATGCGCTCCGGGTCGAGCCGCGCCCCCTGCGGCTCGAGCCCGCGGGTGCGGCGGTAGCGGTCGGCGGCCGCCGCGAAGGCCGCCACGGCCCCCGTGGCGAGGTCGACCACCGGCAGCCGGGCGGCGAGGAACTGCCCGGCCGGGGCGCAGCGGAGGCCGGCGGCCAGGTCCGCCGGGACGTCGAGGCCGGCGTCGGCGAGGGCGGCGCTGTAGTCGTCGAGCAGGGCGAGGGGGCGCGTCATGCGCCGAGCCTAGAGCGATGCTCAGCTCGTGCGGTCCGCCGCCGGCTCGCGCAGTTCGGGGCGGGCCGGCTCGAGGCGTTCGAGCGCACCGGCGGATTCGGCGCGGGTGAGCCGGGAGCGGCGCCACGAGACCGTGAGCAGCGCGATCCAGCCGGCCACGATCAGCAGATACAGCAGGGTGGCGGCCGTGCCGGCGATCTCGAACGACGTGCACAGCTTCTGCGCGTTGGTCAGCACGATGACACCGCCGACGGCGGTGCCGAGCAGGGTGGCCGGCACCCGGCTGACCAGCCATGCCGCGATCGGCGCGGCGATCGCCCCGCCGAGGGCGAGACCGGCCACGACGAGGAGGTTGCCGAGCGACTCCCGGCCGAGACCGACGAGGAAGCCGACGCTGGCGGCGAGCGCGACGAGGAACTCGGAGGCGCTGACCGAGCCGATCACCGTCCGCGGGGCCGTCTTGCCGCGGGAGAGCAGGGTGCTCGTGGTGATCGGCCCCCATCCACCGCCGCCGCTGGCGTCGATGAACCCGCCGAACAGGCCCAGCGGGGACAGGAACCTGGCCGAGTGCGGCGAGGTGCGGGCGTGCGCGACGGCGGGCGGCCGGACGGAGAACCGCAGCGCCACATAGACGCCGATGGCGAGCAGGATCGTCGACGTCACCGGGATCGCGGCCTCGGTGGACAGGCTGGAGAGCACGGTGGCGCCGAGGAACGCGCCGACGGCGCCGGGCACGCCCAGCTTCGCGACCACCCCCCAGTCCACGTTCCGGAACCGCCAGTGCGAGGCGCCGGAGACGAGGGTGGTGCCGACCTCCGCGAGGTGCACGGCGGCGCTGGCGTGTGCGGGGCCGATCCCGCTGAAGATCAGGAGGGTGGTGGCGGTGACACCGAAGGCCATGCCGAGGGCACCGTCGACGAGCTGGGCGCCGATACCGACGAGCGTGAACACCAGGAGAGCGAACATGCAGAAGACTCCGACCACGAAGGAGCGAACCGGGGGAGGGAGGGGCGGCGGACGCCGCTCAGCAACACTCCTGGTCGAAGCACGCGCCCCGTCGGGTGGGCCAGAACGCCATCAACGCGAGCAGGGTGGCCGGAGCCGCCGCGATGCTCGTCGCCTGCACGTTGGTGTCCCTTCGCCGGTCTGCTGTTCGCCGCGCTCGCGACGATCCGTCCGAGCATAGCCGGTCGTGCGCGGCGGCGGCATCTTCGGGCGGTGTGGCGCGCCGGGGATGCCGCCGCGGCCGGTCACGGCAGGCGCCGGGCCGTGATCTCGAAGCCGGCGGCACGCAACCGGTCGGTGAGCACGTCCCCGAAGGCCGTCGCGGGGGTGAGCACCCCGCCGCCCGCGTGGAGCCGGTCGCCGCCGAGAACCAGCGACAGCGCCGACTCGCCGAGCATCACCGCGGTCGCCTTGTACCCGGGATCGCCCTGGGCGGCGACGCGGGCGGTGTAGCGGGCACCGGTGCTCGTCGTGGTGAACAGGTCGATGGTGAAGAAGCCGCGTTCGCGCGCCGACTCGGACGGGCCCTGCCCGGGCGCGGGCAGCACCTTGTCGAGCAGGAACCGGGTCGGGGGGAACGCCAGGCCCGCCACCAGCGCGCCGAAGCCGGCCGCGACGCCGGTCGCCACGAGGGGCGACAACCGCGACGAGCCGACGTTCATCACCTCCCGGTAGCGGAACCGCGGCCCGTACGCCCAACCGGTGAGCGCGTTGCTGCGGCGCACCACCCGCGTGTTGTAGGGGCCCATGAAGAACGGCGCGAGCCGGCCGGACAGCTCGGGGGCGACGGACTTCCCGTCGACGGTCGCCAGGTCGTTCTGCCGCCCGAGGTCCGGCTCGCGGGACCGGTCCGGCGACAGCGAGTACGGGGCGAGGGCGACCTTGCGCGCCTCGGCGTCCCGGCGTACCACGTCCACCTGGGTGCGCATCGAGTCGATCGTGCCGCCGCTGACGCCGCCCCGCATCGCCCGCACCACCAGGGTCGTGTCGGTCAGCTCGCCGGCGCCGTCGGCCTGCACGGCCCGGTGCAGCGCGTGCACGCCGAGGTCGGAGGGGATCGAGTCGAATCCGCAGGAATGGACGATGCGGGCGCCGGTGCGGCGGGCCACGTCGTCGAACCGGTCGATGCTCTCGCGGTGGAACAGCACCTCGCCGGTGAGATCGACGTAGTCGGTGCCCGCCTCGGCGCAGGCCTGCACCAGCGGCAGCCCGTACTTGGCGTAGGGCCCGACCGTCGTGACCACCACGCGGGTCCGGGCGGCGAGGGCGGTGAGCGACTGCGGGTCGCCGGCGTCGGCCTCGAGCACCGGCCAGGTCGCCGCGGCGGCGCCCAGCCCGGTGCGGATCCGTTCGAGGCGCTCGGCGGAGCGGCCGGCGAGCGCGATGCGCACCCCTTCGGGGGCGTGCTCGGCGAGGTAGGCGGCGGTGAGCCGGCCGACGAAGCCGGTGGCGCCGTAGACGACGATGTCGAGATCGCGGGAGGCAGTCATGCGCCATACCCTACTGCCGGGTAAGTCAGGATGCGACGCGGCTCACACGGCGGCGTCGCAGCCACCAGCCGAGCCAGGACACGACGATCGTCACCGCCACCGCGGCCCGCACGAGCCCCACCGCCGATTCCGGGTAGATCACCCCGGTCAGGTAGTGGTCGATGAACCCGCTCGGTGGCAGGCCGGCGATCCCGGCGCGGCGGCGCGCCCAGTTCTCCAGATCGGTCAGCGGGCAGTCGAACCCGACGAGGACGGTGGCGAACCCCCACACCACCGCCACGACGTGCAGCACCAGCGTGCGGGGCCACCGCCACGCCAGGAAACCGCCGAACGTCACATACAGCAGGAAGGCCAGGTGCACGACCACGGTGACGTCGGCCAACAGCCGGTACGCCATGCCGCCAGCCTAGCCGGATCGGGCGGGGGAGCGGCCGTTCCGGGCGGCTATTCCGCGTCCGCGCCGGTGCCCTTGACGACGAGGACGGGCACGGGCACCTCGAGCAGCAGCCGCTGCAGGCGTCGTTCCAGCAGGAACTTGCCGAGCGCGTTGCGGTCGCGGCTGCCCACCACGAGACGTTCCGCGCCGGACCGCCCCACCAGGTCGACGAGGGCGCCGACCGGGTCCCCGTCGTGCACCGCCGTCCGCAGCTCCCACCCGTCGGCGCCCAGGGCGGCGGTGACGTCCGTGCGGACCGACTCGAGTTCCCGCTGCCCGGACGGCCCGTCGTCGTCGACCGCGACGAGCACGAGGGTCGTGCCGTCGCCGTGCGCGGCCTCGCGGGCGGCCGTGGCGAGCGCGGCATGTCCTTCCGGGGTGTCGGCGTGGACTACGGCAACAGGCATGGGATCCTCCGGAGGCGGCGGTGACGGGTGCCTTCCAGTATCCCCGTCCGGGGGTGCCCCGGCCGCTCCCGGCGGTGTGGAACTGGTCTCCACCTGCGGGGACATGTCGGATCGGTCTTACCCGCCGGGTGCGGGCACGCTCACCACGGGGCCGGGCGGTAGTCCTTGAGGAAGCAGCCGTACAGGTCCACCCCGGCCTCGCCCTGCACGATCGGGTCGTACACGCGGGCCGCCCCGTCGACGAGGTCGAGCGGGGCGTGGAAGCCCTCGTCGGCCAGGCGCAGCTTCGTGTGGTGGGGTCGTTCGTCGGTGATCCAGCCGGTGTCGACGGCGGTCATGAGGATCCCGTCGGCGCGCATGTCCTCGGCGCTGGTGCGGGTGAGCATGTTCAGCGCGGCCTTGGCCATGTTGGTGTGCGGGTGCCCGGCGCCCTTGTACCGGCGCCCGCCGAACTGCCCCTCCATCGCCGAGACGTTCACCACGTACGTGCGCCGGGCCGGGGATGCCGCCAGGGCCGGTCGCAGCCGATTGACCAGGATGAACGGGGCCACGGAATTGCACAACTGCACCTCGAGCAGTTCCAGCGGCTCGACCTCGCCGACCGTCTGCACCCAGCTGTTGGTGTGCACCAGGTCGGGCAGTAGGCCGCCGGCGTCGACCGCGACACCGGCAGCGATCCGTTCGGGGGACGCCGACCCGGCGACCAGGGCGAGCGAGGTGAGCGACCCGGCGGTCAGCTCGGACGGCAACGAGCCGGCCAGCGCGGCCGGATGGGCGTCCGAGGACTTGCCGAAGGTGAGCACCTCCGGCAGCGGACCCGCCGGCAGCGGGCCGGACTCCGCCCCGGCGAGGGCGGAGTACGCGCCGGGGGAGCGGCGCACGGTCTGGGCGGCGTTGTTGACGAGGATGTCCAGCGGACCCTGCGCGGCCACGTCGTCCGCGAGCGCCACGACCTGGGCGGGGTCGCGCAGGTCGATGCCGACGATCCGCAGCCGGTGCAGCCAGTCGGGGCTGTCGTCCATGGCGGCGAAACGGCGGATCGCGTCGTTCGGGAAGCGGGTCGTGATCGTCAGGTGGGCGCCGTCACGCAGCAGCCGCAACGCGATGTACATGCCGATCTTGGCGCGGCCGCCGGTGAGCAGAGCCCGCCGTCCCGTCAGATCGGTACGGGCGTCCCGTTTCGCGTGGTTCTCCGCGGCGCAGCGCGGGCACAGCTGGTGGTAGAACGCATCGACCCGGGTGTACTTGTCCTTGCACACGTAGCAGGCCCGCGGCCGGATCAGGGTGCCCGCGCTCGCCCCCGGTGCGTTCGAGCTCAGCGCGATCCCGGCCGTCTCGTCGTCGATGCGGGTGGGCGATCCGGTCGCCGTCGTCGCGAGCACCTGCCGGTCGGCAGTGGCCTTGGCCTGACGGGTCTCGTTGCGGCGCAACCGCTTGAGCTTCTTGAACATGCTCCCGACGGCGCGCTGCACCGTCACCGAATCCGGATGGTCGGCGTCGAGCTCGTCCACGAGGGACAGGACGCGGAGGCAGGTGGCGAGGTCGGTCGGGTCGATACCCGACGCGTCGGTGTGCGAAGTCATGGGCCTGTTCGTCGTGTGGTGCGGTACCGACCGATGGTATCCGGCGGTTCGCGCGGGGCCGACCCCGTGGGACCTGTGGCCCTGCCGGCGGCGCCCGAAACCTGGCAGGCTCGGGCCGGCAGGGATCCTCGACCCAAGGAGAGACGACGATGACCGCACGCCGCCGCCCGCAGTTCCGCGACCTGTCCCCGTGGCAGCAGACGCTCGTTCTCACGCTCGCCTGCGTGCAGCTCTCGCTCGCGGCGACGGCGTGGATCGATCTGGCGCGGCGCCCGGCGGACAAGGTCGCGGGCAGCAAGGCGAAGTGGGCTGCGATGATCGCCGTGAACTGGGTCGGTCCGATCGCGTACTTCCGTCGCGGCCGGATCGGCTGAGCGGCTCCGGCGCCGCAACGGCGAAGGCCCCGAACCTGATCGGTTCGGGGCCTTCGCCGTCTGTCTCAACTCAGAGTGTCCGAGGGGGGACTTGAACCCCCACGTCCGTTAATAGGACACTAGCACCTCAAGCTAGCGCGTCTGCCATTCCGCCACTCGGACCTGCTCCGCTCCCACTTCCGCGGGCGCTGTGAAAGAGTAACCCACCGGGTCGCGGCGCCCAAATCGCCCCGCCCACCTGCGTGTTTACCGTGATCGATGGTAGACAGGGGACCGTGTCCACAACATCGAATCCCGCCCAGCCGGCCGGCGGATCCCGTGCCGAGGCCGAAGTCGTCGACCTGGTGTCGCAGCTGATCCGCTTCGACACCTCCAACACCGGGGACCTCGCCACCACCCGCGGCGAACGGGACTGCGCGATGTGGGTGGCGGCGCGCCTCGAGGAGGTCGGCTACACCACCGAATACGTCGAATCCGGGGCCCCCGGCCGGGGCAACGTGTTCGCCCGCCTGCCGGGTGCCGACCCGTCTCGGGGTGCACTGCTGCTGCACGGGCATCTCGACGTGGTCCCCGCCGAACCGGCCGACTGGAGCGTGCACCCGTTCTCCGGTGCCGTCGAGGACGGCTACGTCTGGGGTCGCGGCGCGGTCGACATGAAGGACATGGTCGGGATGATGCTGGCCGTCGCCCGCCGGTTCCGGGCCGAGAACATCGTGCCGCCACGCGACCTGGTCTTCGCGTTCCTCGCCGACGAGGAGGCCGGCGGCACCTACGGCAGCCACTGGCTCGTGCGGCACCGCCCCGACCTGTTCGACGGCATCACCGAGGCCGTCGGCGAGGTCGGCGGATTCTCCCTGACCGTGCCGCGCCGCGACGGCGGCGAGCGCCGCCTCTACCTCGTCGAGACCGCCGAGAAGGGCCTCGGCTGGATGCGGCTGACCGCCAAGGGCCGCGCCGGCCACGGCTCGTTCCTGCACGAGGACAACGCCGTCACCGCCCTCGCTCAGGCCGTCGCCCGGCTCGGCACCCACACCTTCCCGCTCGTGCTGACCGACTCCGTCGCCGAGTTCCTCGCGGCCGTCGCCGAGGAGACCGGACTCGACCTCGATCCTGCCTCGTCCGACCTCGACGGCACCCTCGCCAAGCTCGGGTCCATCGCCCGCATCGTCGGTGCCACCCTGCGCGACACCGCCAACCCCACCATGCTCGACGCCGGCTACAAGGCGAACGTCATTCCCCAGACGGCGCAGGCCGTCGTCGACTGCCGGATCCTGCCGGGCCGGCGCGCCGAGTTCGAACGCACCGTCGACGAACTGATCGGCCCGGACGTCACCCGCGAGTGGATCACCGACCTCGAGTCGTACGAGACCACGTTCGACGGCGACCTCGTGGAGGCGATGAACGCGGCGATCCTGGCCCACGATCCCCTCGGCCGGACCGTGCCCTACATGCTCTCCGGCGGCACCGACGCGAAGGCCTTCGCCAAGCTCGGTATCCGCTGCTTCGGGTTCGCCCCGCTGCAGTTGCCCCCCGAGCTGGATTTCGCCGCGCTGTTCCACGGGGTGGACGAGCGTGTCCCGGTCGACGCGCTGCGGTTCGGCACCCGCGTCATGGAACACTTCCTGTTGCACGCCTGAGCACACCAGCACCCAGAGAAAGGACCGGTATGGCCCACGACCCGTACGCGCCGCTGCCCGACCTGCCCACGTTCGAGCTCACCAGTGACGACATCACCGACGGTCGGCCGCTGAAGCCGGCACAGGCCAGCGGGATCTTCGGGGTTCCCGGCGGGCAGGACATCTCCCCGCAGCTGTCGTGGTCGGGCTTTCCCCCCGAGACCAGGAGCTTCGTCGTCACCGTGTTCGACCCCGACGCGCCGACCGCGTCCGGGTTCTGGCACTGGGCGGTGGCGAACATCCCGGCCTCGGTGACGTCGCTGCCCGCCGGCGCCGGCGACGACACCGGCTCCGGTCTGCCCGAGGGCGCGGTCACCCTGAAGAACGACGGCGGACTGCACCGCTTCCTCGGCGCGGCCCCGCCGGCCGGGCACGGCCCGCACCGTTACATCGTGGCCGTGCACGCCCTCGACGTGGACACGCTCGACGGGGTGGGCACCGGCTCGACGCCCGCGTTCCTCGGCTTCAACGTGTTCTCGCACGCGATCGCGCGCGCGACGCTGCACGGCACGTTCGAGCAGTAGACCCGTTCGGCGGAACGCCGCCGCACCGGAATCGGACAGGCACACCCGTCCGGACGGGTGTGCCTGTCCGATTCCGGCCGTGTCCCGGCCCGCCGCTGCGGGCTCGGCGGATCAGACGCGGGCGTCCGCGCCGACCGCCTCGGCGATCGAACCGAATCCCGCGGCCCGCACCTTGCGGGCGAGGCCCTTGTGAATGCGGCGCGCCCAGAACGGGCCGCCGTAGATGAAACCGGTGTAGCCCTGCACCAGCGACGCGCCGGCGAGGATCCGCTCCCACGCCTGCTCGGCGCTCTCGATGCCGCCGACCGAGATCAGCACCAGCCGGTCCCCGACCCGCGCGTGCAGCCGGCGCAGCACCTCGAGCGAGCGCTCGGCGACCGGCGGACCGGACAGGCCGCCGGCACCGATCTCCGCGACCCGGGCCGGGTCGGTGCGCAGCCCGTCCCGGCGGATGGTGGTGTTGGTGGCGACGATGCCCGCCAGCCCGAGTTCGACGGCGAGGTCGGCCACCGCGTCGACGTCGTCGTCGGACAGGTCGGGGGCGATCTTCACCAGGACCGGCACGTGCACGGTGTCCAGCACCGCCGCCAGCAGCGGCCGTAGCGACTCGACCGCCTGCAGGTCCCGCAGCCCGGGAGTGTTGGGGGAGGAGACGTTGACCACGAGGAAGTCGGCGAGCGGGCCGAGCAGCCGGGCACTGGCGGTGTAGTCCCCGGCGGCGTCCCCGGGCGCGACGGTCTTGGTCTTGCCGATGTTCGCGCCGATGGGGACGGTGTGCACGCGGGTGCGCAGGCGGTTCGCGGCCTCCCCGGCCCCGTGGTTGTTGAAGCCCATCCGGTTGATCAGCGCCCGGTCCGCGGGCAGGCGGAACAGCCGCGGCGCCGGGTTGCCGGGCTGCGCCTGCGCGGTGACGGTGCCGATCTCGGCGAACCCGAAGCCCAGGGGACCCCAGGCGTTCACCCCGGCGGCGTCCTTGTCGAAGCCGGCCGCGAGGCCGAGCGGGGCCGGAAAGCTCACCCCGAACACCGTGTTGCGCAGCACCGGATCGTCGACGACGAGGACCTTCGCGATCAGCGCCCGCAGCGGCGGAACCCGGGTCGCGAGCCGCATCGCCGTGAACGCGACGTGGTGGATCCGCTCCGGCGGCAGCAGGAACAGCAGTCGAAGGAACAAGCGATACACGTAACACTCCCTGCAGGCCCGGGCGGCGCCCGGGGTCGGCGTCAACGAACGGTGGGTTCGGGAACGTGGTGGCCGGTCTTGCGGCGGCGCAGCAGCACCCGGCGGCTGCCGTCGGGATACAGCCGCACCCGCGTCAGCTCCCAGCCGTGGAACTCGGCCTGGATGGCGAGCCGCAGCGACGCGCTGACCCGGGAGACGTCGCGCGGCAGCCGCAACGGCACGTACTCGTACTCGTCGTTGCTGGTGTCCCAGCCCACCGGCAGCCGGGTCCACCGGCCGCCCACCTCGCGTGCCCCTGCCATCACACACCCCCGATCGGGATCCGCTGCAGTCCGTCCCCGGTCGCGGATCCGATCACCAGGACCGCGTCGGTGGCGTCGACCGCCACCGAGTTCGGTTGCCGCACCGTCGCGTACCGGCCCCGCTCCTGCGGAATCCCGGTCGACAGATCGTAGCCGATGACCTCGTTGCTGCCGGTCGAGGTGACCCACACGAGATCGTTCGCGGTGTCGTAGGCGACGCCGTACGGGGCGTTCGGCACCGGATAACGCTGGCGCAGCACCAGCGGGTCGAGGGTGTACACGTGCAGTTCCCCGCCGCGGGTGTCGGTCAGCAGCACCCGGCCGTACGGATCTGTGGTCAGCTGCGTGGCCCCCTCCCCGGCGCGCAACGCCAGGCCGAGATCGCCGTCGGCGACGTCGACCTCGGTCAGCGACGTCTGGCGACGGTCCAGGGCGGCCAGCGACGTGCCCACGGTGGCGAGCGCGTCGACCGAGGCCAGGCCGGGGACGGTCTGCGTCGCACCCGACGCCGGATCGACGACGTGGGTGACACCGTCGGCGGTGCCCACGGCGAGGCGGCCGTCCGCCAGCACGGCCGCGGCGCGGGCGTCGCCGTCGACCGGCACCTCGGTGACGGTGCCCGCCCGCATATCCACCCGCGCGACCACCCCGGTGCCGGGGGCGAGGACCTCGCCGGCGGCACCGGGGACCACGGTCACCGCCGGGGCCGGCAGGGCGACCTCGCGGGGTGCGGCGGCCGGATCGGCGGCCCCGAGCAGCAGCAGCCGCGACCCGTCGTCGGTGAGCGCGGCGACCGTACTCGTGCCAGGATCGACGGTGAGGGCGTCGACGGCACGGCCCAGCGCCTGCACCGTGCCCGCGGGCGGGACCGCCGGCGCCGGAGCCACGGCCGGCGTGGCCGCGTCGATGGTGGGCAGGTTGTCGCCGCTGTTCGAGGAGGAACACCCGGTGACCAGCGCCAACGCGAACCCCACCGCCGCGGCGGCGCCACGTGCTGCCGGTCTGCCCATCGTCTCGCTCCTCGTTCTCGGCCACGGTCGGTCCGGGGCGGCACCGTCGCCGGCCCCGCACCCGACCCCCAGTGTTCCTGATCGCCGCGGCGCCGCCGCAGGCGCCTCGTCCGCCCTCTGCCCCGCGAGGAGACCGATGTGACCTGGCCCACCGGCCCGGCCGACGTGCCCCCCGACGGCTTCGCCGTCGAATACGTCAGCCCGGGTGTCCACGCGCACGGGTTCGGTCGCACCGACGAGGGACAGCCGTTCTCGTTCCGGGTGCGCCGCAAGACGCTGCGGGTCGAGGTGTACCGGCCCGCGGGCCGTGTCGCCGTCCCCACCGCGGCGGACGTGATCGCCCGGGCCCGGGCGTCGGTCGCGGAGGTCGACCTCGGCGACGAACGCAGCGTGGTGGCGGCGGTGCGGGACACCGTCGCGCGCGCCCGGCCGTGCCGGTCACCGACGCTGCTCGACCGCGTGCTCGGGCTGCTGCCGGGCCGCTGACCCCGCCGCACCCGCCTCGCGGTGCCGCGGCGGCCGGTGCGGCAGCACCAGCGGGGCGCCGTTCTCGGGATGGGCCTGGACCCGCACCGGGTAGTCGTACACACGGGTGAGCAGCTCGCCGGTCAGCACCTGCGCGGGCGGGCCCTCGGCGGCGACGCGGCCCCGTTCGAGCACGCAGATCCGGTCGGCGTACGCCGCGGCCAGGTCCAGGTCGTGCAGCACCACCACGACGGCGGTGCCCGCGTCGGCGCGGGCACGCACCACCTGCATCACCGTCTCCTGATGGCCCAGATCGAGGGCGGCGGTGGGTTCGTCGAGCAGCACCGTCTCGGTGTCCTGGGCCAGTACCCGCGCCAGCGCCACCCGGGCCCGTTCGCCGCCGGAGAGCGCGGGGAACGGACGGTGCGCCAGGTGTGTGACGTCGGCCTCGGTCAGCGCGGCCGCCACCAGGGCGTCGTCGTCCCGGCTGCGCCCGGTGCGCGCCCACGCCGCGCGGCCCATCCGCACCACCTCCAGCGCGGTGAAGGCGAAGCCGACGGCGTGCTGCTGCGGCAGCACCGCCCGTCGACGTGCCAGGGCGGTGGCCGAGAACTCGGCCAGCGGGCGGTCGCCGACCGTCACGCGGCCCGCGGCGACGGGATGGTCGCCGGCGAGCGCGGCCAGCAGGGTGGACTTGCCGGCGCCGTTGGGGCCGACGAGGGCGAGCACCTCCCCGACCCGCACCTCGAGGTCGACGCCGTCGAGGACGACACGGTCCCCGCGGCGGACCCGCACCCCGGTGGCGCGCAGTGTCACCGCGCCGCGGCCCGAACGGGCGGGCACGTGCCGGTCCGGCCACGGCAGGCGCGGGCTCACGCCCAGCCTCCCTGGCGCGCCCGGGTGCGGCGCAGCATCCAGAAGAACACCGGGCCGCCGACCAGCGAGGTCAGCATGCCCAGCGGCAGATCCGCGTTCTCCACCAGGGTGCGGGCGCCGAGGTCCGCGGCCAGCAGCACCACCGCGCCGCACAGTGCGGCGGCGGGGATCAGCACGCGGTGCGCGGGCCCGAGCGCGATCCGCATCAGGTGCGGCACCACGAGGCCGACGAACAGGATGATGCCGGTGAACGCGACGCCGGAGCACACCAGCACGGCGACGATCACGATGGCGGCCTGCCGCACCCGTTCGACGTCGACACCGAGATGCCGCGCGACGTGCTCGCCGAGTGAGAGCAGGTCCAGCCTCGGGGCGAGCACGACGGCCGCCACCGTCCCGGCAAGCGCCAGCGGCGCGACCACCGCCACGACGTCCCACGTGGCCCCGCCCAGGCTGCCCAGCTGCCAGAAGACGATCTGGTCGCGGGCGGCGGGGGTGGCGACGAAGGTGAACAGGGCGATCAGGCCGCCGGCGAACGCGTTGACCGCCACGCCGGTGAGGATGACCGTCACCACCTCGGTGCGGCCCTCGGAACGCGAGAGCACGTACACCAGGCTGGTGGTCAGCAGCCCGGTGGCGAACGCGGCGCCGGCCTGGGCCCATCCGGCGGTGAAGGCGCCGCCGAGCACGATCGCGGCGCACGCGCCGACGGCGGCGCCGGCGGACACGCCGATCACGCCGGGCTCGGCCAGCGGGTTGGCGAACACGCCCTGCAACAGGGCCCCCGCGCAGCCCAGCGACGCGCCGACCAGGACGGCCAGCACCACCCGCGGGAACCGCACCTCCCACAGCGTGACCTCGCCGGCCGGGTGGGCCGGCAACGGCCCGAGGTCGAGCCCGAGGCGGTGCAGCACGCTGCCGATCACCTCGGCCGGCGACGTGGGCACCTGCCCGAGGCACGCCGAGAGCACCGCCAGCACCAGCAGGGCGACCGTCAGGCCCGCGACCACTGCGACGGTCCGGCCGCGGTGTGCGGCGGGCAGTCGGGCGGGCGCGGTGGTGTCGACGGCGCTCATGCCGGCGCGGCGGGGTAGAGCGCCCCGGCGAGCGCGGCGAGCACCCGCCCGGTGTCCGGGCCGAAGCTCAGCAGCACCGAGTCGGCCATGTCGACGATGTTGCCGTCCCGCCCGGCGGGGGTCTGTGCGATGCCGGGCAGCTGGGCGAGCCCCCCGGGTCCGCCGACGGAGGCGAGGCTCTCGGTCATGATCAAGATCACATCGGGGGCGGACGCGATCAGCGCCTCGCTGGTGATCGGGGTGAACTCGGAGGTCAGGCCGGCGACGGTGCCCGCGTCGCGGCCACCGAGGGCCTCGACGAGCGCGTCGGCGCCCGACCCGGGACCGCCGAGCATCTTGATCGCCGACCCGCGCAGGTACAGGAACGCCACGGTCGGGCGTTCGCCGTCGTCCGGCACGGCCGCGCGGGCCGCGGCGACCTCGTCGTCGGTGCGCTCGGCCAGGGCCTCACCCGCCGCGGGCACGCCGAGTGCCCGGGCGACGAAGCGGATCTGCTCGCCGACAGTTGCCAGGGTGCGGCGCGGGTCGACGAACACCACGGGCACCCCCGTGGCCCGCAGCTGCTGTTGCACCGCGAGCGGCCCGACCGACGTGTCCGTGAGCACCACCGTCGGGGCCAGCGCCAGAATCGCCTCCGTCGAGAGCCCGTGCCCGCCGGGAGTGACATTGGGCACCTGCTCGACGGCGGGGAAGCTCGCGGTCGACCGGCCCACCAGCCGATCCCCGAGACCGAGGGCGAACACGGTCTGCGCGAGGGTGCCCGACCGGTCGGCGGTGACGATGCGGGCGACGTCGGTGACGGTGACCTCGGCGCCGTCGACGCTGCGGACCGTCACCGGCAGCGCGGGGGCCGGAGCCTCGGTGATCGGCCGCGGATTCGGGTCGTCCACCACGGCGGTGCGCGCCCCGGTCCCGGCGCTCCCGGTCGGGGCGGCCGAACAGCCGGCGACGAGCGCGACGAGCGCGAGCGCCGCGGCGAGGAACGCGAAGATCCCGCGCCGCGTCATGGCAGGGGAGGGGTCGTGCGGTACCGGTCGAGGTCGGTGGCCAGGTCGGCGAACAGGTCGCCGTTGAGCCCGAACACGAGGTTCGCCTCGTCGATCACCGTGCGCTGCTGCACGTCGTCGAGCGGCGCCGCGTCCAGCTTCGCCCGGTAGGCGTCCTTGAACGGTTTGGGCTTGGGAATGTCGTCGAAGATGTAGAACCGCAACCCGTCCCGGTCGAGCCCGTAGGTCCGCTCGAGCATGCGCCGGATGATCTGGCCGCCGGACAGGTCCCCCAGATACCGCAGGTAGTGGTGCGCCAGGAACACCTCCGGCCGAACCGCGGCCACCCGCTCGAGCCGCGCGATGTACCGCTCGGCCGCGGGCAGCGGCGCGATCGTCGCCCGCCACCGCGGGCCGAGCAGGAACGTCAGATCCGCCTCGAGCGCCGGGGTGCGCAGCAACGCGTCGTCCAGGAAGGGCCCGGCGATCGGGTCGCCGGCGTGGCCCCGGCCGACCCGCTCGAGCGCCTCGTAGACGAACCACGACTGCGCGAGCAGCGCCGCGTACCCCTCCCGGGTGAGCCGGCCGGCCAGCAGTTCCGTGACGAACTGCGCGTTCTCGGTGTCGCTGTGCGCCTGCGCGGTCTCGCGCCGCAGCCGTTCCGCGAACCCCGTGACCTCGATCGCGGTCATCGACCGGTTCCTCCTCGTGCCCGACGTCCACCGTCGGCGCACCCACGCCGACCTAGAAGACAGGCTAACCTGACCCGGCGGCGGATCCGGGAGGCGACGTGTCCGAGGTCACGCACTGACGTCGTCGAGCGCGGCCGCGATCGCGGCCGGCAACTCCAGTTCCTCGGCCACCAGCACGCCGGTCAGCTGCGCCAGGTCCCGCGCGCCGACCACCGTGGACGCCACCCCCGGCCGGTCCCGCACCCACGCCAGCGCCACCGCCAGCGGCGACGTCCCGAGTCCGTCCGCGGCCGTCGCCACCGCCTCGACCACCCGCGCCGCCGGCTCGGTCAGATAGCTGCGCACCTCCTCGGCGTGCAGGTCGTCGGCGCCGCGCGAGTCCGCCGGGATGCCGTCGCGGTACTTGCCGGTCAACACCCCGCCCGCCAGCGGTACCGCCGCGAACACCCCCACCCCGTGGTGCAGCGCCGCCGGGATCAGCTCCTCCTCGACCCCGCGCGCGAGCAGCGAGTACTCCACCTGCGTCGCCACCAGCGGCGCGTGGCGCGTCGCCACCGACGCGGCCGTCGCCAGCTGCCAGCCCAGGTACCCGCGCACCCCCACGTACCGGGCCCGGCCGCTGGTCACCGCGAACTCCAGCGCCGCCGCAACCTCGTCGACCGGCGTCCGCGGATCCCACGTCGCCACCTGCCACAGGTCCAGGTGATCGGTGCCCAGCTCCCGCAACGTGCGGTCCAGCTGCGTGAGCAGACCCGCCCGGGAACAGTCCACCCGGCCCGTCCCCACCTTCGAGGTGTCGATGCCCGAGCTGCCGGACACCACCAGCTGATCCCGCGGCACCACGTCGTCGAGCAGCTCCGCCAGAATCCGCTGTGCCACCCCGTCGCCGTAGGCGGGGGACGTGTCGACCAGGGTGCCGCCGGCGTCGACGAACGCCGACAGCTGCGCCGCCGCCTCGTCCCCGTCCGTGCCGCGTCCCCAGCTCAGGGTGCCCAGGCCGAGCCGCGAGACCCGCAGCCCGCTCGCACCCACCGTTCTGTGTTCCATATCCGCCCGCGCCTCGTGACCATCCGACCGACGGGGCCGATCCGCCGCAGCCGCGACCGCCGCCCCTGACCCAGCACCCTAGTGCCGCGAGGCCGCGGAAACCGTTCCGCCGCGCCGCGTACCCTCGCCCAGGTGAAAATCGACCCCACCCCCGGCGACCGTCCTCACGACCACGCGGAGGTCGCCGCGTGATCGGCGAATCCATGACCTGGCTCCAGACCCTCGTCCTCGGCCTCGTGCAGGGCCTGACCGAGTTCCTCCCGATCTCGTCCTCCGGCCACCTGCGGATCGTCTCGGAGATCTTCTTCGGTACCGACGCCGGCGCATCCTTCACCGCCGTCACCCAGCTCGGCACCGAAGCGGCCGTCCTGGTCTTCTTCGGCAAGGACATCGTCCGCATCGTCACCGCGTGGTTCCGTGGCCTCGCCCACCGCGAGCACCGCAGCGACCTCGACTACCGCATGGGCTGGTACGTGATCGTCGGCACCATCCCCGTCGGCGTCCTCGGATTCCTGTTCAAGGACCAGATCCGCACCGGCGCCCGCAACCTGTGGCTCATCGCCACCATGCTCATCGTGTTCGCCCTCGTCATCGCCGCCGCCGAACGCTACGGCCGCAAGACCCGCAAGCTCGACGAACTCACCCTCCGCGACGGCGTCCTCATGGGCAGCGCGCAGGCGCTGGCCCTGATCCCCGGGGTGTCCCGCTCCGGCGGCACCATCAGCGCCGGCCTGTTCCTCGGCCTGACCCGCGAGGCCGCCGCCCGGTACTCGTTCCTGCTCGCCATCCCCGCCGTCGTCGCCTCCGGTCTGTTCAGCCTCCCGGACGCGTTCGAACCCGCCGGGGAGGGCCTCAACGCCTCCGGCGCCCAGCTGTTCGTCGCGACCGCCGTCGCATTCGCCGTCGGCTACGCCTCGATCGCCTGGTTGCTCAGGTTCGTCGTCGACCACTCGATGTACTGGTTCGTCGGCTACCGCATCGCCCTCGGCACCGTCGTCCTGGCCCTGCTCGCCACCGGCACCATCTCGGCCACCTGATACCGGGACCCCGCCGGGCCCGCTCGTCGGGCGTCCGGCCCATTAGGCTGGCTTCATGACGGTCATCCTGCTGCGGCACGGGCGCTCGACGGCGAACACCTCCCGCGTCCTCGCCGGCCGCACCCCCGGTGTCGAACTCGACGAGATGGGCCACATCCAGGCCAAGGGCCTCGTCGACCGGCTCGCCGGCCTCACCATCGCGGAGATCGTGCACTCCCCGCTGCTGCGCTGCCGCCAGACGGTGACCCCCCTCGCCGCCGACCGCGGCCTGACCCCCCTCGTCGACGACCGCCTCGTCGAGGTGGACTACGGCCGGTGGACCGGCCGCGAACTCGGTGACCTGCTGAAGGAACCGCTGTGGAAGGTGGTCCAGCAGCACGCCTCCGCCGCGGTGTTCCCCGACGGCGAAGGCCTCGCCCACGTCCAGGCCCGCGCCGTCACCGCCATCCGCGAACACGACGGCCGCCTCACCGCCGCCCACGGCGGCGACGTCGTCTGGATCGCCTGCACCCACGGCGACGTCATCAAGGCCGTCCTCGCCGACGCACTCGGCACGCACCTCGACGGCTATCAGCGCATCGTCGCCGAGCCCGCCTCCCTCAGCGTCGTCCGCTACACCGAGACCCGCCCGTTCGTGCTGCGCGTCAACGACACCGGCTCCGACCTGTCCGGGCTCGCGCCGCCGGCGCAACCGGCGCCCGTGCCGGGCGGGGAGGTCGGCCCCCGCGGCGGATAATGGGAGAGCGACACCGGATGGATTCGACAACGAGGAGGTGCGATGGCCCGCGCTATACACGTGTTCCGGACCCCGGACCGGTTCGTCGCCGGCACCGTCGGTGAACCCGGCGACCGGGTGTTCTATCTGCAGGCCGTGCACGCCTCCCGGGTGGTGAGCGTGATGCTGGAGAAGCAGCAGGTGCAGATCCTCGCCGACCGCATGGGCCTGCTGCTCGAGGAGGTGCACCGCCGCTTCGGCACGGACCTGCCCGAGGATGCGGACGTCGACATCAGTCCGCTCGTCACCCCCATCGACGCGGAGTTCCGTGTCGGGACCATGGGCCTGGGCTGGGACGCCGACAGCGGCAACGTCGTCGTCGAGCTGCTCGCCGTCACCGAGACCGAAGTCGACGAATCCGTCGTCCTCGACGACGCCGAGGAGGGCCCGGACGCGGTCCGCGTCTTCCTCACCCCCCAGCAGGCCCGCGAATTCGCCGCCCGCTCCGAACTCGTCGTCGCCGCCGGCCGCACCCCGTGCCCGCTGTGCGGCGAACCGGTCGGCGGCGGCCACATCTGCGTACGCACCAACGGGTACCTGCGCACCGAGGGCTTCGACCCCGCCGCCTGGCTCGGCGAGGAGACCTGAGCCGGTGGGCAGCCCCGACGTCCGCACCGTGCTCACCGACGGCGACCTCACCGTGGTCGGCCGCGTCGTCCACGCCAGCAACGCCACCCTCGTGTGCGACGCCACCCTCGACGCGACGACCGTGCGCTGCGTGTACAAGCCCGTCCGCGGCGAACGGCCCCTGTGGGACTTCCCCGACGGCACCCTCGCCGGCCGGGAAGTCGCCTCCTACCTCGTCTCCGAGGCCCTCGGCTGGGGCGTCATCCCCACCACCGTGCTGCGCGAGGGGCCCTTCGGGACCGGGATGGTGCAGCAGTGGATCGACACCCCCGACCCCGCCGACCCGCCCGGCCGCCTCGAACTGGTCGACCTGTGCCCGCTCGACGCCGTCCCGCCCGGCTGGCTGCCCGTCCTGCGCGCCCGCGATCTCGACGGCACCGACGTCGTCCTCGTCCACGCCGACGACCCGCGACTGCAGCGCATGGCCGTGCTCGACGTGATCCTCAACAACGCCGACCGCAAGGGTGGGCACGCCCTCGAAGGCGTCGACGGCGGCGTGTACGGCGTCGACCACGGCATCTGCCTGCACCGGGAGAACAAGCTGCGTACCGTGCTGTGGGGCTGGGCCGGCAGCCAGGTCGACCCGTCGCTGCTCGTCGACCTGGACAAACTCGCCCGCGAACTCGACGGCGAGCTCGGCCGGCGCCTAGGCACCCACATCACCGCCGATGAGGTCGCCGCGCTGCGGCGCCGCGTCGGCGCCCTGCTCCGCCGCCCCGTCATGCCCCGCCCGGTCGGAGAGCGGCGCATCCCCTGGCCGGCGTTCTGAGGACCCGGCCTCCGTCCGGAGCCGCCCGCGCCCTCTACTAGGCTCGTGCGCATGCTGTCATGGTCCGACATCGCGCTCCCGTCCGTCCCCGGCCAGGGCCCCCCGCTCCGGCTGTACGACACCGCGGATCGCGCGGTCCGCCCCGTCACCCCGGGCCCCACGGCCACGCTGTACGTCTGCGGCATCACCCCCTACGACGCCACCCACCTCGGTCACGCCGCCACCTACCTCGCCTTCGACCTGGTCAACCGCGTGTGGCGCGACGCCGGCCACGACGTGCACTACGTCCAGAACGTCACCGACGTCGACGACCCGCTGTTCGAACGCGCCGCCCGCGACGGCGAAGACTGGATCGTCCTCGGCATGCGCGAGACCGCCCTGTTCCGCGAGGACATGGAGGCGCTGCGCGTCCTGCCGCCCCGCGACTACATCGGCGCCGTCGAATCCGTCGGCGAGGTCGTCGAACTGGTCGAGAAACTCGTCGCCTCCGGCGCCGCCTACATCGTCGACGACGCCGAGTACCCCGACGTGTACTTCCGCGCCGACGCCACCGAGCAGTTCGGCTACGAATCCGGCTACGACCGCGCCACCATGGAGCACTTCTTCGCCGAACGCGGCGGCGACCCCGACCGGCCCGGCAAGCGCGACCCGCTCGACGCGCTGCTCTGGCGCGCGCAGCGGCCCGGCGAACCGGCCTGGCCGTCCCCGTTCGGCGACGGCCGCCCCGGCTGGCACATCGAATGCGCCGCCATCGCCCTCAACCGCATCGGCAGCGGCTTCGACGTCCAGGGCGGCGGCAGCGACCTGATCTTCCCGCACCACGAATTCTCCGCCGCCCACGCCGAGGCCGTCACCGGCGAGCGCCGCTTCGCCCGGCACTACGTGCACACCGGGATGATCGGCCTCGACGGCGAGAAGATGTCCAAGTCCCGCGGCAACCTCGTGTTCGTCTCCAAGCTCCGCGGCCAGGGCGTCGACCCCGCCGCCCTCCGCCTCGGACTGCTCGCCGGGCACTACCGCACCGACCGGGCCTGGACCGATCAGGTCCTCGCCGAGGCCCAGGCCCGCCTCGCGCGGTGGCGCGACGCCGCGGCCCTGCCGTCCGCCGCCTCGGTCGACGACACCGTCGCTCGCCTGCGTCAGCACCTCGCCGACGACCTCGACACCCCCAAGGCCCTGGCCGCCCTGGACAGCTGGGCGACGTTCGCCGTCGAGCGCGGCGGCGACGACACCTCGGCGCCCGCCGTATTCGCGGACGCCGTCGACGCCCTGCTCGGTATTTCGCTGCGTTAGAACCCTGATGTCGAACGTGCACATTTCGTCGCGACACGCCGATGCGTAACGACGAGATGTGCATGTTCGCCGCGGGTGTCGAAGGCGTCAGGCGAGGAGGGCGCGGATGTCGTCGGCGGTCAGCGCCGACGAGAACATCTCGCCGTCGTCGACGACGGACGAGAACAGCTCCGACTTGCGTAGCTGTAGCGCCCGCACCTTGGCTTCGATGGTGTCGCGGGCGATCAGCCGATACACCATGACGTTGCGGGTCTGCCCGATCCGGTGGGTGCGGTCGACCGCCTGTGCCTCGGCTGCGGGATTCCACCACGGGTCGAGCAGGAAGCAGTAGTCGGCCTCCACCAGGTTCAGACCGAATCCGCCGGCCTTCAGGCTGATGAGGAAGACCGGTGCTGTGCCGGATTTGAACTCGCCGAGCAGCTTTCCGCGCTGCTTGGTCTTGCCGTCGAGATACAGGTGGTCGATGCCGGCGGCGTCGAGCCGGGCACGGACCCGGGCGAGGAATCCGGTGAACTGGCTGAACACCAATGCCCGGTGCCCGCCGGCGATCACGTCGTCGAGTTGCTCGAACAGGGCATCGATTTTCGCGGATCCGACCTTCGCGTGCGCGTCGTCGAGTAGCGCCGCGTCGAGGCTCATCTGTCGCAGCACCGTAAGCGACCGCAGGATCGTGATGCGGTTGTGGTCCAGGTCGTCGACGAGACCGAGGATCTTCTGCCGTTCACGTTGCAGCTGCCGGTCGTACAGGGCCCGGTGCTTCGGTGCCAGGTCTACTTCGAGTACCTGCTCCTGCTTGGCCGGCAGGTCCGCTGCGACCTGTTCCTTGGTGCGACGCAACATCAGCGGTCTGATCCGTTGCCTCAGCTGCGCGAGCAGTTCGGGGGCGGTGCCGCTCTCGATGGGCTTGCGGTAGTAGTCCTGGAACTTCGTGGGGTTGGGGAACAATCCGGGCGCGGTGATCGACAGCAGCGACCACAGCTCCATCAGGTTGTTCTCCATGGGGGTGCCGGTGATCGCGACCTTCAGCGGCGCCTCGACCTGTCGCACACACTGATACGCCTTGGCCCGATGGTTCTTGACGAACTGCGCCTCGTCGAGCAGCAGCATCGACCACCCGCGGTCGAGGTAGTCGTCGATGTCCAGCCGCAGCAACGTGTAGGACGTGACGACCACGTCGATTCCGTCGAGCAGGTCGTGCAGGCCGACTCCGCGTTTGGCGGAGGTCTCGGTGATCGCGACGACGTTCAGGTCCGGGACGAAGCGCCGGGCCTCGGCCGCCCAGTTCGACACCACCGAGGTGGGTGCGACGATGAGCACCGGCGGGTCGGCGGGACGCTTGGCGCGGGCGTGGCAGATCAAGGCGAGGGACTGCAGCGTCTTGCCCAGGCCCATGTCGTCGGCGAGGACCCCGCCGAGCCCGTGTGTCCACAAGAAGGCGAGCCACCGGAACCCGTCCAGCTGATAGGGCCGAAGAGTCACCTGAAGTTGTTTCGGCACACGGGTCTTCGACGTCCTCGTGACGTCGAGCAGGCCCTGTACCTGCTTCTTCCACGCCGCGGCTTGCCGATCGACCGTCCCCAGCGCGGCGAGTTCCTCCCACAGTCCGGCCTGGAACCGGCTCAGCCGCAGCCGATCCGAGTCGTCGTCCTCATGCAGCGCTCGGGCCTCGTCGACGAGACGACGCAGCTGCTGCAACTCCGGTTTGTCCAACGACAGGTAGGCGCCGTCGGACAGCAACAGGTGCGTGGCGTCGTCGTTCAGCGCGGTGAACAGGTCCCGGAACGGCACCGTCCGGTCGTCGATCGTCACGGTGATGTCGAGGTCGAACCAGTCGGCGTCCCCGGTGGCCCTGGTGGACAATCCGATCCGCAGGTCGTCGCTCACGTCCCGATAGTCGGCGGGCGTGCCGTCGACTCGCACGTCGACGTCGTCGCGGTCGGCCAGCAGCGGCAGCAACTCGGTGGCGAAGCGGGCGGTGTCGAACCCGCCGAGCGTCGCGTGCGACAACAACCGACCGTCGAGGTCGTTGTCCAGCCCGAACGGTGCGACCACGGACCGGATCTCGGCCAGGAGCCGGTCCTCGACGTCGTGGTCGCGCACCGCGTCGCCGCGCCGGTCGTACGGCTCCACGGCGTGCTCGGCGTCGCCGATCGTGTAGAGGACCTGCCAGTGCAGGTCGGTGCGGTGCCCGGCACGGTAGGTGACGTGCAGGACGAGTCGGGGGCCGCTGACGGTCGGGGCGGTGAACGAGCCGTCCGCGGAGGAGACCGTCGCGGCCCGTTGCAACTGCGGATAGTAGGTCGCCGCGAAGCGGGCCACCTGGTCGGCGGGTACCGTCACCGCCGCGTTGTCCAGCAGCAACCGCTGCATCCCGGCGGGGGCGCTACCACGCAGCCGCGCGAGCCGGAACGGCCATTCGGCCGGCCCGGACCCGGTGGGGTCGCCGGATCGTAAGAAGATCACGCCGTGCGCCGGTTCGCCGACGAAGCCCACCACCGTGGCGGGCGGGTCGTCGTCGTCGACTCGCACCGTGGGGGTCACCGAGAGACCGGCGCCGGTATCGGCCAGATCGACGCACACCTGCGCCACACCCGGCGGCGGCACCGCACCGAGCGACTTGCGGGCATACCGCAGTTCGATCCCCAGCGCGAGCGCATCGTCGAGCAGCGACCACAGTCGCGGCGACATGCCGGACAGTGCGAGGCCAGCGGTGGTGTTGGGGCTGTAATAGGTCCGCGACGACGACTGCGCCAGCGCCGCCAGCTCGAGCAGCAACTGCTGGTGCCGGCGGTCCACGTCATGGGTGTAGCGCAGGGTCGACCACGACAGGTTCCCGGCGACCCAACCGGTGCGGCCCGGCCGCTGCAGCCGGGCAGTCAGCGTCGGCGTCGCAGAGCCGGCCGGTGTCGACAGCCCCAACTGCAACGCCAACGGCACACCGCTGTCGGTGTCGCCGGCGCCGACGATCGTGTCGAGCGCGTGCTCCCACGCCGGTTTGGCCGGGGTGACGATCGTCGAGGTCGCGACGAAGGTGAGCACGAGCGCCACCGTGTGTTTGCAGTTGAACCCGACGGGACAGCTGCACTCGCCGTGCTCGAACTCGAGGCCCCGCGGGCCGGCCCGGAAGACCGCATCGGTGTCGTAGATCTCGGTGCCCGCGACCTCGCCGACCGCCATCAACTCGTCGTCGAGGAAGTCGCAGCTCAGCACCGCGCCGTCGCGGGCGTATCGCGCGCCGCGCTGGTAGGCGGACTGCCCGACCGTCGCTGCCATCGACTGGACGAGAAGATCGAATCGACGCAGCGCGGACATGAGTGGACAGTGTATGCCCCACGGCTGCGCATCCGACCGATGGCCGCCGGGTAAGTGGTGACGGACGTGAACGACCGGACGGAGTGGGGTGGAACGCGGTGCACAGCGACCGCTGAGTCGAGTTCCCCCTCGCAGTTCGACCACGAGAAGGCCGGCCTCGACCTCGTCAAGGATCTTCTGCCCGACGCTCGCCCTTTCGTGCCTGGTCCAACTTCGAGTTCCGCGACAACCGGGGCCGCTGGCACGAGGTCGAACTGCTCGTGCTCAGCCGCGACACCCTCTACCTGATCGACCTCGAGTACTACCGGAGTCCGTGGAGAGGTCACCTACGAACTCGATCTGGTTCGAGAAAAATTGCTGTTCGGGGCCTGCACCCGCGCCCGCCAGGAGCTGCCGGTCACGTGGGTCGCGCGCCGAGTGCGCTGCTTCCACTCCCCGGGACCGAGAACGCCAGATGGCGGGAGACGGATCCGATTCCCGGACAGGTCCACCGTCAGACGAACTCGAGCGCCCCCTCCACCGGCGCCGGCACCCGCCGCGTGCCCGGCGACCCCAGGGCGGCGGCCAGATCCGACCCGTCGTGCTCGGCGAGCAACCCGGCCTCCGACCACACCAGCAGCGTCGCCCCGACCGTGTGCTCGGCCACCGAATGCGCCAGATCGTAGTGCGCGCACGCCGGCACCCCGGCATAGGTGATCCACAGGTCGTAGCCGGTCATGAACAGATCCAGGTCGAACTGCACGCTCAACCCGAGCAGCTCCGCGCGGCCGTTGTCGTCCACCCCGGCGAACGCCTCGTCCAGCGCCAGCAGCCGCGGCGCCTGCGGATCTGCCGAATCCAGCATCACGTGCGCGGCCGCGAACAACGGCAGATGCAGCGACACCGACTGCTCACCCCCCGACAACGCCGAATGCCGCGCCACCGTCAGCCGATCCTCCGTGCCGTCCGCCCCGAGCAACCCGAACGAGAACACCCGCCACCGCCGGTAATCCAGCGTCGTCGCCAGGATCTCCGGATACGACCGCTCCGGATGCGCCGCCCGCTCCGCCCGGATCCGCGCCGCGAAATGCGCCCGGACACTCGCCAGCTCCTCCGGTCCCAGCGCCGAGACCTCCCGGTCCAGCAGCCGGCACACCGCCCGCGCCTGATCGTCGAGATGATCGGCCAGCACCCACCGCACCCCCACCGTCGTGCCCGACGACATGCGCCGCTGCCGCATCTCCGCCGCCATCCGGGCGATGAGATCCCGCGCGTCCTCGGTGCGCTCGTGGATCTGCTGCGCCAGCCCCGCCAGCAGCGCATCCTCGAGGATGCGCCGCTCCGCGTCGGTCAGCAGCAGCTCCTGATCCCGCCGCGCCGCCGCGATCCGCACCGCGAACTCCGCCACCGACGAGAACCCCTGCTCGTCCTGCACCCGCACCACCGTCAACCCGTCCGGCGCGTCCCACTGCAGCCGGTAGTCCTGACCGGCCGCCGCGAGCTGCCCGTCGAACTCCTGCAACGCCGACGTCAACGCCGACCGGGCCGCCTTGCGGGCCCCGTCCCCGCCCTTGACCGTCGCCGTCGCCGCCGCCAGCGCCGCGTACAGCGCCCCCACCTCCGCGGGCACCGCAGGCACGTCCCCGTCGGCCCGGCCGAGCCGAGCCACCACCTGCTCCGGCGCCGGCCACGCCGCCGCCGACGGCCACCGCAGCTCCTCCGAGATCCCCAGCAGCGACAGCACATCCGGCCGCGCATACGGCGCCAGCTGTGCGGCGTCGGCCCGCGTCTCGGTCAGCGCCGACCGCAGCGCCTGCTCCGCCGCGACGTGCGCCGCCTCCGCCTTCCCGAGCCGCTCGACCGCGTCGTCGTGCGCGCGGCGCGCGGCGCGCTGCTCCACCCGCGCCGCCTCGATCCGCTCGCGCGCCTGCGCGAGCTGCGCGTCGATCTGCTGCGCGTCGGCGCCCAACGCCTCCCGCAGCGTCCCCAGCCGCTGCTGTTGCTGTGCCAGCGACTCCTCGGCCGTCACCGTCCGCTCGGCGGACTCCTCCGCCGCCAGCCGGGAGTCGTCGCGCCGCACCTGCGCCTCCCGCGCCCGCTCGGCCGCGGCGACATGCTCACGCCGGGCCCGCAGCACCGCCTGGCCCTGCGCCTCGAAGAACCGGATCGCCGCCGCCAGATGCTCGAGCTCGCGGGCCGTGTGCGGCGCCCGGTGCCGGGCCGCGACCGAGCGCACCCGCCGGTCCTTGACGGCGCACTCGGCGATCACCTGATCGAGGTCCCGGTCCGCCGCGGCCGCCGCCTCCCCGGCGGTGCGCAGCGCGCCCGCGCACTCGCTGACCTTCCGCAGCGCCGCCAGCACCGCGCCGGTGCGCGGCACCGCCGCCGCGGCCCGATCCAACTGCGCGAGCCGTCCGTCGAGCTCCGCCCGCTCCGCCTGCGCGCCCGCCATCCGGTTCTGCGCCGCGGCGATCTCCGCGTCGAGCTCGGTCACGCGCAGGCGACGGCGACGGGCCCGCGCGGTGGCCCCGATGTACTCGACCTCCGCCTTCGTGTGCCTGCCCAGCCGCACCCCCTGGCGGTAGCCGCCGCGCTCGTCGACGGCCGGGCCGGTCTCGTCCGTCACCGCATCCCGCACCGCGACGGACGCCAGCACCGCCCGCACCCGCTCGGCCGGCACCCCGGTGTCCGGCTCCACCACCAGCACGTCGGCCAGCGTCCGGCCGGTGGGCCGCTGCGCCGGCGGCACCGGCACCAGCACGGTCGCCCCCGCGGGCACGTCCCCCGCACCGCCGCACACCCAGCCCGTCAGCAGGTTCGCCGCCTCCAGCGCGGCCTCGAGGCCCGCGGCCGCCTCCGCGCTCACGTCGTCCGCGAACCGCACCAGCCGCCACAGCGGCGCTCCCGACGGGTCCGACGACCCGGTCGGCCGCGCCGGGAAGGACGGGGGAGCGTCGTCGCGCTCGGCCTCGACCATGTCCCGTTCGGCCCGCACCACCGCGATCCGCTCCTGTGCCTGCGTGATCTCCGCCTCCAGGCCGCGGCCGCGGAACCGCAACTCCTCGACCACCGGGGCCGTGCGCGCGGCCAGCGCCGCCGCCGGCGTCGCGGCCTCGTCGTCGCCGGTCGCCGCGATCGCCGCGGCCAGCGCCTCGACCAGCTCCTCCGGCACGCCGAGCGCCGACCACGTGTCCCGGTGAGCGACCCACCACTCCCGCAACAGGTTCGACGCCTCCGCGCGGGCCAGCTCCACCACCGCGTCCGCCGCGGCCACCGCCGCCCGGGCCGACTCGAGCTGCGCCCGGCCCCGCTCGGCGGCCGCCTCGGCCCGCGTCCGCGCCGCCGCGGCGCCCTCCGCGGCCACCACCGCCGCCCGCACCGCCCGCACATCCGCGGCCCGCTCCTCGGCGCACGCCGCCACCGTCGCCGCGATCTGCTCGCCGCGGGCGTCCTCGGCCGGCGGCGCCCACTCGACACCCGCGTCCCGCGCCGCCGCGACGAGCGCCTCCTCGGCGCGGCCCGCCGCCGCCGCCGCGTCCGTCGCCGCGGCCGCGGCCCGCCGCGCCTCCTCGTCGCGCTGCGCCAGCTCCGCCCTCGCGCGCTGCGCCTGCTCCGCCTGCCCGGCCGTGGTGCGCTCGAGGTCCGCCACCACCTGCGCCAGATCGTCGAGCTGCTGCTTACCCTCGTACGCGCTCGACCGCTGCAGCGCCTCGAGCGTCGCCCGGGCCTGCTCGAGGTCCCGCTCCGCGATCTCGAGCCGCTCGTGGGCCTGCGCCCGCTCCACGCCGGCCCGGTCGAACGCCGTCACCGACGCCGACCACTGCGCACTCCCGCCCTCGACCGCCGCCAACCGCACCCCGAGCCGGTCGACGTCGGCGCGGGCCTGCTGGCCCAGGTAGGTCGCATACACCGCGACGAACCGCTGCGCCGCTTCGTCCGCCGCCGCCAGCGACTCCAGCGCGCGGGAGACCTCCTCCATGTCGGCGAACGACCGCGCCGCCTCGAGTACCAGCTGCTCGTCCAGCGGCCGCAACCCGTCGGTCAGCGCCTGCGACAACCCCTTCGGATCCAGGTTCTTGGCCAGCTGCGGCCGGCGCAACGTCAGGATCAGGTTGATCAGCTGGTCGTAGCGCTCGATCCCGAGGCCGAACAACCGCGCATCGATCGCCGCCCGGTAGTCCACCGGCCGGTCCGTGACCGCGTCGGCCCCGACCTCCTCGATCAGCTGCCGCCGCGTCAGCGGACGATCGGCCGCATCCAGCAGCGAGAAGTCCACACCGACCCGGCCGTCGACGACGAAATACCACCGCGTGACCTTGTCGTTGCCGCGCGCCGCCCGCATCCCGACCCCCACGGTCACCGCCTCCGGATCGTCCCGGCGGCCGCGGCAGAACTCCATCCACACATACGAATACGCGCTGTCCTGCCCCTGGTACAGCAGGTTGGACCGCATCGTGCGCTCCTCGCCGGCGAACGGGTTCAACCGCCGCGGCTCGATACGCCCGTCGAACACGAACGGGAACAGCACCTCGAGCGCCTTGGTCTTGCCCGAGCCGTTGGGCCCGCGCAGCACCAGCCGGCCGTCCGCGAACGAGAATTCCTGGTCCCGGTAGTCCCACAGGTTGATGATCCCGGCACGTGTCGGCCGGAAACGGGCACTGCTCACGACATCTCCGCTTCGTTCGAATCCTCACCGGCCGGCGCGAGGCGCGGGTCGCGTTCGCGCACCGTCACCACCACCCCCCGGAACCGGGCCAGTGCCGGCAACGCCAGCACCCCACCCGGCACCCGTGCCACCAGCCTCTGCTGCTGCAACACCGTCACCGCCGCCTCCAGCAGGCCCGCCGTGTCGGCCTGCCACTGCGCGGCGAAGGTACGGCCGAACTCGTCGACCAGTTTCGCCGCCGTCTCCGCCAGCCAGCTGTCCTCGACCAGCGGATGCGCCGGCGCCGGCTGCTGCGCCGGTGTCGTGTCCGCCGGCCCGGCGCCGGTGTCGCCGGCCAGCGACGCGAACACCCCGGCCGCCGGAATCGCCGCGTCCAGTCCCGCCTCGAGCTCCGCCTCCGCCGGCCTCGGCAACCGCACCGGCACCGACTCCGGATCCGACACCCGCGCGCAGATCTCCCCGGCCAGCAACAACGCCACCTGCGGAACCGTGCCCACCCCGGGGAACCGCAGATCCGACATCCGGCCCGACGAATCCACCAGCGCGACGCCCTCCGCGCGCCGCTCGGCCACCAGCCCCGTCAGCAGCTCGATCCCCGCGGTCGTGCGCGGCAGCGCCAGCTGCAGCCGCGCGTCGTCGTCGAGGTCCTCGGCGTACACCACCGGTCGCTGCACCAGCGCCCGGCGCACCCGCCGCGCCACCTCGGTGGTGTCCGCGTTCCGGTCCCCGCCGCTGCGGTCACCGGTGGCGAGCAGGCCCCGCACCGAGCGCAGGTGCTGAAGCGCGCGCGGCGGCCGGAACAGCGCCGCCACCACGGGCCGGTCGATGTCGTAGAGCGCCTCACCCCGGTCCGGATCCGACACCCAGCCGCCGGCGTCGCCGTCCGCCAGCGCGATCGCCCCCCGCGCAGCCAGCCACGCCACCGCGTCGACGAACGCGTCCCGGTCGGTCGCCCGCTCGGTGGCCAGCTCCACCCCGGGCACCCGGCCGGCCTCGGAGGCGACCTGCTCGGCCAGTTCCGACAGCGTGATCTGCCCGCCGGCGCGTCCCAGCGCCGCCAGCGCCAGCGCCAGATATGCGTACCGGCGACGGTCGAAGGGCCGGTCGGTGACCGTGCGCGCCCCGCCCCCGGGATCGAGCCGGTCCGCGACGGTGAACAACCGCGCGGTCGTCTCGGTCACCTCCAGCCGGTATCCGAACAACTCGAGCAGGTCCTCCCGCAGCTCCGTCGCCCACCGGCGCAGCAGCGGCAGCGCGGCCCGGTCCGGGTACTGCGCGGTCACCAGATGGTGCGACAGGATCAGCCGCGCCGCCCGCTGGTACGAATCCCGGTCGAGCGGCGAGATCCGCCGGGCCCTCACTGCACGCTCACCCGCAGCCCGTCCAGATGCAGCCGGCCCCGCGCCGTGCGTACCACCGTGCCCTCCGCGGCCGGGCTCAACGTCAGCCGAACCCCGTTCTGCGTGCCCGTCGCCCCCGGCACGGTGCCGCTGACCGGAACCCGCGCCGACAGCGCCGCGTCGAGCAGGCTCAGCAGCACCTCGGTCTCCGGCTCGGACAACTCCCGCTCGTCCACGCCGCCCGCCGCCAGGGACCGCGCCGCCTCGGCCCGCGCCCGCTGCGCCGCCAGCTGCCGCTCCCGCAGCCGCCGGATCCCGGATTCGTTGCGCTGCACCCGCGCCGGCGCACCCGCCGACGGGGTGCGCCCGGTCTCGGCCAGCGTCCGGGCGATCGGCACGGGTGGCGCGTCCCACCACGACGTCGTCACCGGGACCGTCTCCGGGTCGGGATGCACGGCCGAGAAGTGCCGCGGGCGACCCAGGTCGAACACCGCCCCGAACAGCGCGTGCGCCGACTCCTCACTCGGCGCGGCCGCGAACCAGCCGGCCAGGTGCCGCAGCTGCGACTCGCGGCTCACCCCGCCGCGCCGGGTCTCCGTCACCCGGCGCAGCAGCGCCAGCACCGCCGCGATCGCGCTCATCGTGCCCTCCCGCAACCGCTCCGACTCGCTGGGCCCGTCCCCGGCGCCGACGAACCACCGCTCGAGGCCGCGCCATCGGGCTCGCCAGTCCGCCTGCCGTTCGGGCGCGGGCAGCAGCACCCGCTCGTCGTGCGCGGCGGCGAGCCCCAGCATGCGGTCGATCCCCGTCTCCCGCACCCGGGCCAGCGCGGCCGCCAGCTTCGGCGCGTAGCGGGCCAGGTCCGTGCTGAACTCGCGCATGTGCGCCAGCACCGCATCCTTGTGCGCCAGGAACGACTCGGGCGTGACCTCGGTGGTGCGCACCAGGTCGCCGAGCATCAGATAGAACCCCGCGGCCCGCTCGGCCATGTCCGACAACGTCGCGTCCAGCCGCGACAGCTTGCGATAGATGAGCTCCCCGTCCCCGGCCGCGTTCGCCGCCGCCAGCTTGGTCAGATCGGCCAGCAGATCCGCCAGCGCGAGACGCGACAGCGACGCGTCCTCGCCGCGCGCCCGCAGCACATCCTCCACGGCCCGGAAGGCGTGATAACCGGCCCGGCCGAACTGATACACGTAGTGCCGGTTGCGGTACTCGGCCAGCGACGCCGCCCGGGTGCCGTCGTAGCTGCGCTCGAGCACACCCCAGGCGTGCAGCTGCTCGAGCAGCGGTGCGACGTCCCGGGCCGACAGCGCCGCCGCCGGATCCGTCGAGTCGGTCCGCTCGAGGATCGCCGCGACCTCGGCGGCGTGCAGCAGCACCACGTAGTTGGCGCGGGCGAGGTCGAAAGCACGGAGCACCCAGAGGTATTCGGCCCGCTTCTCGGCGGTCGCGAACGAGAACAACCGGAGCCGGTCGTGCTGCACCCCGGGCCCCGGGTCGGTGTGCCCGGCGGGCGGCTGCGTTTCGTTCACCGTGACAGGGTAGGCGGGGGCGGCCCACGTGCCACGCAACCCCCGGTGCCGTGCGTGCCACACCCGGGGCGGGAGGCGCTGCCCGTGCCACCGTGGGCCTCCGGCCGTCGCCGGGGTCGGGAACCTCGCCGCTCGGTCAGCTCTCGGCCGGCGTCGTCTCCGTCGGGTCCGCCTCGCGGCGGGCCTCAGTCGCCGCGGCGTGTGCCGCGGTGAGGTCGCCCCGGAGCCGGTCCCGCTCGCCGCGCAGGTCGACGATCTCGGCCCGTAGTTCGTCGCCTCGGTCGCGGGCCGCGGTCTCGGCGGCCTGCGCGGCGGCCGCCGCGATGCGGGCCTCCTCGAGGGCGCCGCGCAGTTCCTCGACGCGGACGCGTTCCGCGGTGAGATCGGTGTCGAGCCGGGCGGTGGCCGCGGCGGCCGTGGTCGCCTCCTTCTCCGCGGCGGCGCGGGTGTGCGCCAGATCGTCACGCAGGGTCGCGAGCTCCGATTCGAGCCGGGCGAGCTGCTGTTGCTGGGTGGTGACGGTCGACCGGTACTCGGCGATCTCCGCGGCATGCGCGGCCGCGGTGGCATCGATGCGTTCCTGCCAGGTGCGCAGGGTGTCCGCGTGCTCCTGGGCCGCTCGTGTCGACTCGTCGCGATGCGCGGTCTCCAGGTCCCGGATCCGGGTGTCGTGTGCCGCGCGGGCGTCCGCCAGCTCCCGGTCGACGGCCTCGACGGCGGCCTCCGCGTTGTCGCGGTCCTCGGCTGCCTGGGCGAGTTGCTCGCGCAGGCGGGCGGTCCTGGCGTCCGCGTCCGCCTTCGCCTTCGCCAGTTCCGTGGTGGCCCGGTTCATCTGCGCCTCGAGCGCGTCCGGGTCGGTGAGCTTGTCGACGGCCGCGGTGATCTGCGCGGCGACGGCGTTGTACTGCTCGAGCGACGTCGCGGCCAGGGTGCGGAGCGTGGAGACGGCGGACGCCAGGTTGGTGGCTGCTTCGGCCGGGCCCGGGGGAGTGGTCAGCTCGGCCAGTGAGGCCGCCTCCCTCTTCTGTCGTTCCCGTTCTCGGTAGGCCCGGACCCGGTCTGCGGCGGACGCGTACTTCCGCGGTCGTCCCGGCTTCGGGCGCTCGTCGGGCATGCGCTGGTCGGGCAGGGATTCGCCGGTGCTCGCTTCGCTCACGGAGTCCTCGTCTCGGGCAGTGGTTGCAGCCATATCTATCAGGTGGGGGGAGGGGCCAAAAGACGGTGGTGGAATCGGGTGGCTACGGAATGCAGAAATTTACCGAACACTCCCTCCCGATCGCTTGAACCGGCTCGCCACCACACGAGAAGAGACGCCTTCCGCTCGGCCCTCGCGGGCCCGATACCGGGCTCCGGAGCGCCCCTCCGGGCCGAATGTACGTATCTGAACACGAAATGAATTATGAAACGAAATGATTTTAATTCAGAAACGCCAGTTCAGTGGCGGAGTGTCGCAGTGCGAAACTCGAAACGTTACGGACAAGCGGTCCCTCGATGAGCGGAGTGCGCATAGGTACGCATACATGCATGGATCGAGGCTGATCGTCATAACTCCCCCTTATGGTGAGTCAGGGGGCGCCGGGGCGCGAAAAGTGGGGAGGGTGCCGCGACGGACTCGACGGGGACCCGTCGGCCCTTCCGTACCCACCGCCGGGGCGGGGTGCGCCGGGTGCCCGGCTACGAATCAGGCTGGTGCGGAACCGTTTTCGAGGCCGGTCGGGCACGAAGGTGTGCCCGTTCGCCCTGCTTGCCGAACAGGCTGAGGAACTCGACCGGTTCGGCATCGGCGGCGCCGAACCAATGCGGCACGCGAGTGTCGAACTCGGCCGCCTCCCCGGGCACGAGAACCAGGTCGTGCTCACCCAGGACGAGTCGCAGCCGCCCGTTGAGGACGTAGAGCCACTCGTAGCCCTCATGGGTCTGGGGATCCGGTTCCCCGCGGCTGCTGTCGGCAGGGATCACCAGCTTGTACGCCTGGATGCCGCCGGCGCGCCGGGTGAGCGGCACCATGGTCATGCCGTGACGAGTAATCGGACGCAGATGAATGCGCGGGTCGCCGGTCGGTGGGGCGCCCACCAGCTCGTCGAGCGTCACCCCGTGCACGCGGGCCAAGGGCAGCAGCAGCTCGAGCGTCGGTCGGCGGGCTCCGGACTCGAGCCGGGACAAGGTGCTCACCGAAATGCCCGTCGCCGCCGAGAGATCGGCCAACGTGGTCTCGCGCTTCCGCCGCAGCGCGCGAAGCCGGGGCCCGACCGTCTCGAGCGCTCGGTCGAGGTCGTCCATGCCGCACAGTTTGCCATATCGGCAAACAACGTTGCAGGTCCTTCCCGTCGGATCGCATAGTCGTCGTGGAGGTGATCGAGATGAGCGATCTGCTCGGACACGAATACGACGTGGTGGTGATCGGCGGCGGAGCTGCCGGGCTGAATGCGGGGCTGATGCTCGCCCGGGCGCGGCGGTCGGTGGTCGTCATCGACGCGGGCGCCCCACGCAACGCGCCGGCTGCGGGCGTGCACGGATTGTTGGCCCGGGACGGGATCCCGCCGGCCGAACTGCTCGACCGCGGCCGAGACGAGGTCCGCGGCCACGGCGGTGACGTGGTGCACGCGGACGTGACCGCCGTGACCCGCCGCGAGAGCGGGTTCGAGGTGACCCTGTCCGACGGCCGGGTGACCCGCGCCCGCCGGCTGCTGGTGACCACCGGGCTGGTCGACGAGCTTCCCGACGTGCCCGGGCTGCGGGCACGTTGGGGGCGAGACGTGCTGCATTGCCCGTACTGCCACGGCTGGGAGGTCCGCGACCGGGCCATCGGTGTGCTGGCGAGCGGACCCATGTCGGTGCACCAGGCCCTGCTGTTCCGGCAGTGGAGCGCCGACGTGACGTTCTTCACCCACACCGCGCCGGCGCCCACCGCCGAGCAGGCGGAGCAACTGGTCGCCCGGGGCGTCCGGGTGGTCGACGGCGAAGTGGCCGCCGTGGAGATCGTCGACGACCGCCTCGCCGGGGTACGGCTGAGCAACGGCAGGACGATCGCCCGGGAGGCGCTGGTGGTCGCGCCGCGGATGGTGGCGCGCGCCGGTTTCCTCGCGGCGCTCGGACTGCACCCCGTGGAGCATCCGGCAGGGGTCGGAGAGCACATTCCCGCGGATGCGACCGGCCGCACCGACGTGCCCGGAGTGTGGGCCGCGGGGAACGTCACCGATCCGGCCGCCCAAGTGGGCGCAGCCGCCGCGGCGGGCGCGGCCGCCGCGGCCCAGATCAACGCCGACCTGGTCGCCGAGGAGACCCGTCGGGCAGTCGACGCCTACCGGGATCGGTTCCCGGCCGCGTCGGAAGCGCGCGTGTGCGAACCGGCAGCGGGTGACCGCCGCTGCGGCGTGTGAACCGCGACGGACCGGCCCCGCGCGCGGCGCGCCCGGCTCGGACGCGCCGCGCTGATCGGCGGCACCGAGGGGTTTCCGGCCGAGGCGCGTATCGTCCGTTCCGCGAAGACGGTCGACTCGGGCATGAGGAGTGGTGTCACCGTGACGAATCAGTTGCCGGGCAACGAATCCCTCGAGGCGTCGATCAGCGCGGCGGTACTTCCCGCCGGGGTGGAGGAGGCGATGCGCCGACTCCGGGCCAAGGCCGCATCGGACAACACCCGAGCTGCCTTGACCAGCGACTGGAGCAAGTTCGCCCGATGGTGCGACGCCGTCGGCCACGTGCCGCTGCCGGCGGCCCCCGAACTCGTGGGCTGGTATCTGACCGAGAAGGCGGGCGAGCTTCGACCCGACGGGCGCTGGGCCTACGCCCCGTCGACCCTCGCGCGGTGGGTCGCGACGATCAACAAGGTGCACGCCCTGGCGGGACTGCCGAAACCGGGACACCACGAGGCGGTGCGCGACGTGGTGCGCGGCGTCCGGCGGACCCGTGCGACACCTCCGGCACGCCGCACCCCACTGCTCACCGACGACATCCGTGCGATCGTCGGAGCGATGCGCGCCGCCGCCATCACGGGGGAATGGCCGGATCGCGTCGCCGAGCGCCGCGACTCCGCCCTGCTGCTGCTCGGACTGGCCGGCGCGATGCGGCGGTCGGAGCTGTCCGCACTCACCACCTCCGACGTCGTCGCTCATCGGTCCGACGGGCTGTACGTGACGATCCGCCGATCGAAGGCGGACCGGGACGCGCACGGACGAACCGTCACGCTTCCGTACGGCCGCGATCCGCGGACCTGTCCGGTGTGCGCGTACCGGCGATGGCGTGAGGTGCTCGACGCGTGGGACGCGGACGGTGGGGCAGCGGTGCGGGCACTGTTGACCGACGAGCGTGCGACCGGCGACGAGCATTGCTGCCGCGGTGTGGCGCCGGGGGAGGGGAGTGCGGAACGGCCCCTGTTCCGCACGATCCACCGCACCGGTGCCGTCGGGAGCGGCGCCCTGAGCGGGCAGTCGGTGCACTCGATGATCCAGCGGCGGGCGCGGCAGGCCGGGTTCGCCGCCGAGGTGGTCGCCATGCTCGGCGGGCACAGCCTGCGCGCCGGGTTCGTCACCCAGGCCGTCCGCAACGGGGCCACGACCCAGACGATCATGACGCAGACGGGGCACTCCGACGAGCGGATGGTGGCGCTCTACAGCCGTCAGCACGCCGGACTCGTCGGCAATGCCGTCACCGCGCTGGGCCTTTGACCGCGGTCAGGTGCGACCGACGGGTCGACGCCACGCGCTCTGGTCGGCGGTGAGCGCCGCCAGCAGGTGTTCGGCGGCGTTCAGGTTGCGGAACGGTCCGGCCAGCAGGTCGGCATAGACCTGGGACGGTGCCGCGAAGCGCAGGCCGTCGCGCCGCTGCATCCGCTCGAACACCACCGACGACCACGGGGTGGCCACCACGACGTCGGCTCCGCGATCGACCGGCCGCAGACCGAGGGCCTGGGCGAGCGCGTCCGGGTCGTCGGCGTACACCTCGAGGATCTCGGCGGCCGCGTAGTCGGTGGCGCCGAGACCGGTGATCGCGTAGCTCAGGTCGAGCGGTTCGGAGAGATCGGCCCGTACGGTGCCGACCCCGTCGGGTGCGGCGAATCCCCTTGTGGTGCAGGGTTTGCGGTCCGCTGCCCAGGCCCGCAGCATCTTCTCCCAGTGCACCATGGTGATCGGGCCGCGTGGAATGCGGCGGATCAACTCCCGTTCCCCGAGTACCTCGACGACGCGGTAGGTGGCGCCGGTGGAGGCGCCCGACAGCTTGATCAGCTCCGGCACGGACATCTCGCCGGTGAAGTCGGCGAGCGCCCGGACAACCCGCTCGGACGGTTCACCGGTGAGCACACCCGACGGCCGGCCGGGCCCGCGCCACGGGTCGGCGTCGGCGCCCCGGTTGCGCACCCAGATCGCCGGCCGGGACGCGACGAGCGTGAGATTCCCGGTCGCGTCGGAGTACGAGATGCCGTGCTGGTCGAGTTGGCGCCGCACTGGATCGGAGAGGTAGTGCGCGCACACGAATCCCCGGTCGGACTCGGACAGTTCGGCGGCGATGCGCGCGACGTCCCCGCTGAGCACTCCGCGGGACGCGATGACGGCGTACGACACCGACTCGCCGTCGGGCGCGGTCACGAGGATGCGCTCGGGGG
>NZ_JAALEH010000090.1:0-24043 GCF_011058195.1 Rhodococcus sp. 14C212
TTGCTCTTTATGTTACTGCTTTTGCTCTTATGCTTAGTATTTTTTTTTTTTTTCAAGCAGAAGACGGAATAGGAGATGGTAGAGAGTCTCGGGGGCTGGGAGATGTTTATAAGAGACAGGGGGAGGCGCTGGGGGGCGGCGGGGGAGCGGGGGCGGTCGGACGTGGCGGTCCAGCCCAGGGGCAGACACGCTTCCACCACGGCGATCGAGCGACGGTAGATGTCGATGGGGCGCTCCGGGCGGGGTCCCAGTGCGCTGTCGACCGGTTCTGTGGGCTGGGCGGAAGCTGTCATGTCTTCACCATAAGTAATCGGTACGACACGGAAGCGCCTCAATTCACGAACACGCCGCCATCCAATCCACCCAGCCCGGGGTAGGAGGCCTCGACCCGCGCCCCACCGCGACCCAGCGATCTTGATCGAGAGGGCAATCCGATTCGATCGGGGAGGCGGAACGGACGTGTGAGGAGGGGGCAGGGAAGCCGGCTGGGGTGAGTCGAGCGTCCTGATCTCGACTGGCAACTCGTGTCAATATTCCGAATCGGACGGAAATAACATAAATACCAAAAAACCCCCCTTCACCATCGAATCACACCCAAATACGCCAACGACAAACGCGCCGGTGGCGGCCCAGCGGGCTACAGTCCGGGAATGCCTGCGCCGCGTCCGAATCGCCCGTCTCGCCGGACTCTGCTGGTGTCGCTCGGGGCGGCGGTGACGGCCGTATACCTGGGTGTACTCGTCCTGTTCGGGGTGAGCACGCACGAGTCGCGGGAACGGCGGCCGGTGGGCGTCGATGCCGACTCGGTGCTCGTGGTGGTGACGATGAAGTCGCTGCAGCCGACGGTCGACCGGGTGCATGCGGAGGTCACCATCTATCCCGGGGACTCGTTTCTCGATGCGAACGGGGTCACGCTCGCCGTGCCGTTGAGTGTGCTGCTCGTGCCGGCAGTCTCACAGTCGGAGTTGTTCTTCCCGGCCCATTCCGTGCCCGTCGGCTACCCGGTGGAACTGCTTGCGCGCGGGCAGGCGATCCGCTGGCCGTTCGACACCTTCGATGTCACGCCGGTCGTCGTGGAGGCCGATGTGGGGGAGGGGGCGGAGCGAGAACCGGTGCCGTCGGACGTGCTGATCGACGGTCGCATCGACGGGTGGGCGATCGACCAGGGGACCGTCGTCGCCGCTTCGGAACTCGGCTTTCCCGACGGCGTCGACGGCACCGAGGTGGTGTTCACGCGCACCGGAGGCACTCTCGTGTACGCGGCGATCCTGCTGCTGATGATGGTTGTCCTCGCGGTGCTGGCCGTCTTCGTCGCGGTACAGACGTTCCGGCGGCGCCGCGCGGTGGAGACCGAGATGCTCGCGTGGATGGCGGCGATGCTGTTCGCGGTGGTGCCGCTGCGGGGCATCCTGCCGGGCTCACCGCCGATCGGGTCGTGGATCGACGTGGCGGTGACCATGTGGGTGGTCACCGCCCTCGTCGCGGCTCTGACGCTGTACGTGTACTGCTGGTGGCGCGACAGCCACCCGTCGCTCACTCGACGGTGACGACGATCCGGCCGTCGTGCACGCGCGCCGGGTAGGTGCGGACCGGGTCGATGCCGGGCGCGGTGCATCGGCCGGTGTCGAACCTGAACGCGTACTGGTGCAGGGGACATACGACGAGGTCGTGGTCGATCTGTCCGTCGGCGAGCGGCCCGCCCCGGTGCGGGCACACCGCGTCCAGCGCCCGGACGGCACCGTCGCCGAGCAGGAACACGGCGATCTGCCGTCCGCCCACCGTGTACGTGCGGCCTTCGCCCGGGGTCAGGTCGCCCAGCGCGCCCACCTCGTACTCCATTGCGGTGGTCCGGCTTTCGGTCGTGGTCATCGGACCGGCACCTGCGGCAGCGGAAGCAACGGCAGCGCGGGGCTGAACTGCGCCGGCGACTTCGGGGTGGTCCGTTCGAGCCAGGGGTCCCGGTATCCCGCCACGGCCGTGCCGATGCGTTCGTCGAGTCCGGTCACGATGTCCTCCTCGTCTCGGACCAGCAGCGCCTGGAGCCGGTCGATGCCGATGCGGGGCACGAAGTCGTGGGTCCGTTCGAGCCACTGCGCGTTCTCGCGGTAGTGCTGGATGAACCGGCCGGCGAGGGCGAGGACTTCGTCGCCGGAGCCGACCGTGGCGAGCAGATCGCCCTTACGAATGTGGGCGCCGGCGGCGCCGCCGACGTAGATCTCCCAGCGTCCGTCGCCGACCGCGACGACGCCGAAGTCCTTGCACAGCGCTTCCGAGCAGTTGCGGGGGCATCCGGCCACGGCGAGTTTCAGCTTGGCGGGTGTCTCGAGTCCCTGGAAGCGCTCCTCGAGCGCGATGCCGAGGGCGGTGGAGTCGCCGAGACCGAACCGGCAGAAGTCGCTGCCGACACAGGTTTTGACGGTGCGGAAGCTCTTTCCGTAGGCGTATCCGGAGGGCATGTCCAGGTCGGCCCACACCTTGGGCAGGTCCTCCTTGCGGATGCCGAGCAGGTCGATGCGTTGGCCGCCGGTGACCTTGACCATGGGCACGCCGTACTTGTCGGCGACGTCGGCGATGCGGCGCAACTGGTCCGGGGTGGTGACCCCGCCCTTCATCTGCGGCACCACGGAGAAGGTGCCGTCGCGCTGGATGTTGGCATGGACACGGTCGTTGATGAACAGCGCACCCCGTTCGTCGACCCAGTCCGGGCCCCACACGGTGCGCAGCAGCGACGCGATCGGCATCTTGGCCGTGGCCTCCTCGCGGCCGCCGGTGGCGAGTTCGGCGAAAACCTGGGAGACCGCGCGCAGGTCGCGGCGGCGGATCTCGGCGATCAGGTCCGGTTTGGCGAGTGGGATGCACGGCACGTACCAGTTCGCGGCGGGGTCCTCGGCGAGGGCGCCGCCGGCGGCGCAGGCGACGATGTCGGCGACCAGGCCCTTGCACGAGCCGCAGCCCTTCCCGGCGCGGGTGCGGGCGCACACCTGCGCGAGGGTGTCGGCGCCGTCGTGGACGCAGGCGACGATGTCGCCCTTGCTGACGCCGTTGCAGTTGCACACCTGGGTTTCGTCCGGCAGGTCGGCGGCGACGTCGGCGCCCTGCGGGTCGCCGAGGTCGAACAGCAGCGCCGCGCGGTCCGCCGGGATCTCGAGCGTGCCGTCGAAGGCCTGGGCGAGGGTGGCGGCCCTGCTCACGTCGCCGAGCAGCATCGCGCCGGCGAGCCGGCCGTCGCGCACGACGATGCTCTTGTAGATGCCGCTGCGCGGATCGTAGAACTGGACGAACTCGTCGTCCTCGTGCTCGGGTTCCTTGACCCCCATCGCGGCGACGTCGATACCGGCGACCTTGAGCTTGGTGCTGGTGCGGGTTCCCTGGTAGGCGGCGTGCGGATTCGCCCCGGTGAGGTGCTCGGCGAGGACGACGGCCTGCTCCCATACCGGGGCGACGAGGCCGTACACCTCGCCGCGGTGCTGGGCGCACTCGCCGACGGCGTAGATGCTCGACTCCTCTTCGCAGCGCAGCTGGTCGTCGACGACGATGCCGCGTTCGACGACGATGCCGCCGGCACGGGCGAATTCGGTGTTGGGGCGGATGCCGGCGGTGACCACGACCATGTCGGTGTCGACGACGCTGCCGTCGGCGAACTGCACGCCGGTGACCCGGCTGTGGTCGTCGCGCAGGACGGCCGTGGTGCGGGTGCCGGTGTGGACGGTGATGCCGAGTTTCTCGATCTCGGTGCGCAGCACCCGGCCGCCGCGTTCGTCGAGTTGCTGGTTCATCAGGTGGGTGGGCGAGTGCACCACGGTGACGGTCAGGCCCTGGGTGCGCAGCCCGTAGGCGGCTTCGAGGCCGAGCAGGCCGCCGCCGACGACGACGGCGCGGACGTCGTCGTGGGCGTCGGCCATCTGCAGCATGCCGTTGGTGTCGGCGAGGGTGCGGAAGCCGAAGACGCCGCGGCCGAGCCGGCCGTCGGGTTCGCGCAGGCCGTCCATGTTGGGGAAGAAGGTGTTCGACCCGGTCGCGACGACGAGCAGGTCGTAGGGGACCTGCCGGCCGGATTCGCACGTGACGACCTTGCCGAACCGGTCGAGGTGGGTCGCGCGGTCGCCGGCGTGGAGGGTGACTCCGTTCTCCCGGTACCAGCTCATGGGGTTGAGGACGAGTTCGTCGTCGTCGAGGTCGGTCTGGCCGGCCAGCACGTGGGAAAGCATGATCCGGTTGTAGTTGCCGTACGGCTCGTCGCCGATCATCGTGATCTCGAACTGGTCCCGGCCGCCGCGCGCGAGGATCTCCTCGACGGTGCGGGCGCCGGCCATGCCGTTGCCGACGACGAGCAGCCGTCGGCGCGGGCCGTGGGGGTGCGACGCGGTTGGGGTCATGCGTCCAGGGTTGCCGGGGGCGGTGACGGATCGGCGGCACCGGAGTTACGCGGCGGTCAGGAAGTGCTCACCGCCGCCGGGGTGGGGGTGTCAGCCGGGGGTGGTGTCGCGGCGTGGCATCGCCAGCGGGGCGACGACGGCGAGCACGAGGGCGGGCACGACGAAGCTCGCGACCGGCGCCGCGGCATAGAGCGGCGTCAGCGCCAGCGGGGCGACGGCGCCGCCGGAGAACCGGAAGGCCTGCACCACGGAGACGGCGCCGCCGCGGTTGCGGCCCCGCGAGCCGAGGACCGCGGCGTTGACACCGACGAGCACGCACTGCGAGGCGATGCCGGCGACGAACCAGGCCGCCGCGACCAGCCACAGCAGCCCGGCGGTGCCGGCGACGACGACGAGGGCGGCGCCGGCGAGTGCGCCGAGCAGCACGGTGCGACGGGCGCCGATGCGGTCGATGAGGGTGCCGACGCGGCGGGCGGTGAGGATGCCGGCGACCCCGAATCCGGTCAGGAGCAGGCCCCGCTGGGTGGGGGTCAGGCCGAAGACGTCCTCGGCGCGGAAGGCGAGCAGGAAGTTCAGGCCGCCGAGGGCGCCCCAGCCGAGCAGCGCGACGACGCCGATGCGCAACACGTCGGGGCGCAGCGCGTCGCGCAGCCGCGGCGGCGGCTCGCCGGTGGGCGCGGTCAGTTGTTCGGGCAGCCCGATCACGGCGAGGACGGCGGCGGCGGCGGCGATCACGACGAACGCCCACCGCCAGTCGACCTCGGCGGCCAGGCCCCCGACGAGCGGGGCCGAGGTCTGCCCGGCGGCCTGCATCGCCCCGAACAGGCCCAGGGCGCGGCCCAGCCGCGCCCGCGGCACGGTCGCGGCGAGCGCGGCGAGCAGCAGCGGGGTGGTGAAGGCGTTGGCGACGCCCTGCAGGGCCCGGGACGCGAGCAGCAGCCCGAGGGTGGGGGCGAGCGCGGACGCCAGCGACGCGCAGGTGTAGGCGATGTACGCCGTGCGGACGGTGCGCACCCGTCCCCACCGTGCCCCGAGGGTGCCGGAGACGAGCATGGTCAGCGCGAACGGCCCGAGGTACGCGGTGAGGGTGCTCGCGGCCGCGCCGGCGCTCACGCCGGTGGCCGCGCCGATCTCCGGCAGTACGGACGCCACGACTCCGCCGCCGAAGGGTCCGAGGAAACCTCCGGTGTAGAGGGCGGCACGCTGCAGCGAGGCGCGTGCCGCGCTCACTGGGTGAAGCCGCCGGGGCCCCGTCGCCGCAGGTAACGTTCGAATTCGGCGGCGAGGGCATCGCCGTCGATCTTGGCGATGACCTCGGAGATGTCGGATTCGGCGTCGCCGCGTTCCTCGAGGGCCCGCACGTATTCGGCGATCTCCTCGTCGTCCTCCGTCATCGCGGTGACGGTCTGTTCCCACTCTTCGGCGAGGATCGGCAGTTCGCCGAGAGGCACCTCGAGGTCGAGGACGTCCTCGACGCGGCGCAGCAGCGCGACGGTGGCCTTGGGGTTGGGGGGTTGCGACACGTAGTGGGGGACGGCGGCCCAGAACGACACGGCGGGCACACCGGCACGCACGCACGCGTCCTGCAGGACCCCCGCGATGCCGGTGGGGCCCTCGTACCGGGAGCCTTCCAGGTTGAAGCGCTTGGCGGCGTCGGTGCTGTAGGCGGTGCCGGTGACGGGGACGGGCCGGGTGTGCGGGGTGTCGGCGAGCAGGGCGCCGAGGATGACGACGGTGTGCACGCCGATCTCGTCGGCGAGTTCGATGATGGCGTCGCAGAAGCTGCGCCAGCGCATGTTGGGTTCGATGCCGCGCAGCAGCACCACGTCGCGGTCGCTGCCGGGGGGTGAGCAGACCGACAGGCGGGTGGCGGGCCATTCGATCTCGCGGGTGACGCCGTCGACGAGACGCGCCATGGGGCGGTTGACCTGGTAGTCGTAGTAGTCCTCGGAGTCCAGTTCGGCGAACGGTTCGGCGTCCCAGATGAGCTCGAGGTGTTCGACGGCGCCGCTGGCCGCGTCCCCGGCGTCGTTCCACCCTTCGAACGCGGCGACCAGCACCGGGTCACGCAGGGTGGGCACGTCCGGTTCCGGGGTCTCGGCGAACTCGCTTGCACTCACCTGTCCAGCCTACGGCGAGACCCGGACGGGCCGCCCACTAGTCTGGAACGCATGTCCACCCCATTGCACTCTGCCTTGCTCGATGCGCTTTCGCAGCGCGTTGTCGTGGGAGACGGGGCGATGGGCACGATGTTGCAGGCCGCGGATCTGAGTCTGGACGACTTCCGCGGCCTCGAGGGGTGCAACGAGATTCTCAACGACTCCCGGCCCGACGTCATCCGGGGGATCCACCGGGCGTACTTCGAGGCCGGGGCGGATGCCGTCTCCACCAACACCTTCGGCTGCAACCTGCCCAATCTCGCCGACTACGACATCGCCGATCGCATCCGTGACCTGTCCGAACGCGGCGCCCGCCTGGCCCGGGAGGTGGCCGACGAGATGGGTCCCGGCCCGGACGGCATGGGCCGGTTCGTGCTCGGCTCGATGGGTCCGGGCACGAAGCTGCCCACCCTCGGTCACGCCCCGTTCGCCACGCTGCGCGACGCCTACACCGAGTCGGCGCTGGGCATGCTCGACGGCGGCGCCGACGCCATCCTCGTCGAAACCTGTCAGGACCTGCTGCAGGCGAAGGCCGCGATCGTCGGCAGCCGCCGCGCGATGGAGCGGGCGGGCCGGCGCATCCCGATCGTCACCCACGTGACGATGGAGACGACCGGCACGATGCTGCTCGGCAGCGAGATCGGGGCGGCCCTGACGGCGCTCGAACCCCTGGGCATCGATCTGATCGGGCTGAACTGTGCGACCGGCCCGGAGGAGATGAGCGAGCACCTGCGGCATCTGTCCAAGCACGCCCGGTTGCCGGTGTCGGTGATGCCGAACGCGGGCCTGCCGGTGCTGGGAGCGAACGGCGCCGAGTACCCGTTGACGCCGGAAGAGCTGGCGGAGGCGCTGAGCGGATTCGTCGCCGAGTTCGGTCTGGCGCTGGTCGGCGGCTGCTGCGGCACCACTCCCGAGCACATCCGGCAGGTCGCCGCGGCGGTGCGCGCGACCGAGCGCGCCGAGCGCGGCCCCCGGCCGGAGCCGGGCGTGTCGTCGCTGTACTCGGCGGTGCCGTTCGAGCAGGACTCGTCGATCCTGATGATCGGGGAGCGCACCAATTCGAACGGGTCGAAGGCGTTCCGGGAGGCGATGCTCGCCGGGGACCACCAGAAGTGCCTGGACATCGCGAAGGACCAGATCCGCGACGGCGCGCACCTGCTGGATCTGAACGTGGACTACGTGGGCCGCGACGGCGCCGTCGACATGGCGGACCTGGCGGGCCGGCTGGCGACGGCGTCGACGTTGCCGATCATGATCGACTCGACGGAGCCGGATGTGATCCGGGCCGGCCTCGAGCATCTCGGGGGCCGGTGCGCGGTGAACTCGGTGAACTACGAGGACGGCGACGGCCCCGGTTCGCGGTTCCAGCGGATCATGGAGCACGTCGTCGAGCACGGCGCCGCGGTGGTGGCGTTGACCATCGACGAGGAGGGCCAGGCTCGCACCGCCGAGCACAAGGTGCGCATCGCCGAGCGGCTGATCGCGGATCTGACCGGCACGTGGGGGCTCGGCGAGGAGGACATCATCGTCGACGCCCTGACGTTTCCGATCTCCACCGGTCAGGAGGAGGTCCGCCGGGACGCCATCGAGACGATCGAGGCGATCCGCGAGATCAAGCGGCGGCATCCGCGGGTGCACTTCACCCTGGGCATCTCGAATGTGTCGTTCGGCCTGAACCCCGCGGCGCGGCAGGTGCTGAACTCGGTGTTCCTGCACGAGTGTGTGCAGGCGGGGCTGGACACGGCGATCGTGCACGCGTCGAAGATCCTGCCGATGGCGCGGATCCCGGACGAGCAGCGCGAGACGGCGCTGGATCTGGTGTACGACCGGCGGCGCGAGGGCTACGACCCGCTGCAGACGCTGATGGCGCTGTTCGAGGGGGTGTCGGCGGCGTCGTCGCGGGAGTCCCGCGCGCAGGAGCTGGCCGCGCTGCCGCTGTTCGAGCGGCTCGAGCGGCGGATCGTCGACGGCGAGCGCAACGGGCTCGAGGCGGATCTGGACGAGGCGATGCGGACGACCCCGCCGTTGGCGATCATCAACGACACGCTGCTGTCGGGGATGAAGACGGTCGGGGAGCTGTTCGGTTCGGGGCAGATGCAGCTGCCGTTCGTGTTGCAGTCCGCCGAGGTGATGAAGGCGGCGGTCGCGCATCTCGAGCCGCACATGGAGTCCACCGGCGACGAGGGTAAGGGCCGGATCGTGCTGGCCACCGTCAAGGGCGACGTGCACGACATCGGCAAGAACCTCGTCGACATCATCTTGAGCAACAACGGCTACGAGGTGGTCAACCTCGGCATCAAGCAGCCGATCGCGACGATCCTGGACGCGGCGGTGGACAAGAACGCCGACGTGATCGGCATGTCCGGGCTGTTGGTGAAGTCGACCGTGGTGATGAAGGAGAACCTCGAGGAGCTCAACCATCGCGGGGTGGCGGAGCGGTTCCCGGTGCTGCTCGGGGGTGCCGCGCTGACCCGCTCCTACGTGGAGAACGACCTGGCCGAGATCTACGAGGGTCAGGTGTCCTACGCGCGCGATGCGTTCGAGGGCCTGCATCTGATGGACCGGGTCATGGCCGTCAAGCGCGGCGACGGGCCGGCGCCGGACAGCCCGGAGGCGATCGCGGCGAAGGAGAAGGCCGCCGAGCGCAAGGCGCGGCACGAGCGGTCGCGGCGGATCGCGGAGAAGCGCAAGGCCGCCGAGACGCCGGTCGAGGTGCCGGAGCGCTCCGATGTGGCCGCCGACCTCGAGGTGCCCACCCCGCCGTTCTGGGGCACCCGGGTGGTCAAGGGCGTGGCTCTGGCCGACTACGCCGGCCTGATCGACGAGCGGGCCCTGTTCCTGGGGCAGTGGGGGCTGCGCGGGCAGCGCACCGGGGACGGGCCGACGTACGAGGAGCTGGTGGAGACCGAGGGCCGACCGCGACTGCGGTACTGGCTGGACCGGCTGTCCACCGAGGGGATCCTGGCGCACGCTGCGGTGGTGTACGGGTACTTCCCGGCGGTGTCGGAGGGTGACGACGTGGTGGTGCTGGCCGAGCCGCATCCGGACGCCGCCGAGCGCTACCGGTTCACGTATCCGCGGCAGCAGCGCGGCCGGTTCCTGTGCATCGCCGACTTCGTGCGGTCGCGGGCGGATGCGCGGGCGAAGGGGCAGGTGGACGTGCTGCCGTTCCAGCTGGTGACGATGGGGCAGCCGATCGCGGACTTCGCGAACGAGTTGTTCGCGTCGAACTCCTACCGGGACTATCTGGAGGTGCACGGCATCGGCGTGCAGCTGACCGAGGCGCTGGCCGAGTACTGGCACCGGCGGGTCCGGGAGGAGCTGGTGCTCTCCGGCGGCCACACCCTGGCCGAGGAGGATCCGGCGGACGTGGCCGAGTTCTTCAAGCTCGGCTACCGCGGGGCGCGGTTCGCGTTCGGGTACGGGGCGTGCCCGAATCTCGAGGACCGCGTCAAGCTGGTCGAGCTGCTCGAGCCGGGCCGGATCGGGGTGGAGCTGTCGGAGGAGCTGCAGCTGCACCCGGAGCAGTCCACCGACGCGTTCGTCCTGCATCACCCGGAGGCGAAGTACTTCAATGTCTAGTGCGGTGACCACGTCGACGCTGCGGGCCGTCCTGTGGGACATGGACGGCACCCTGCTCGAATCGGAAACGTTGTGGGACATCGGGATCCGGGAGCTGTCGCTGCGCCTGGGCGGGCCGATGACGGACGAGACGCGGCGGGCGACGATCGGGGCGTCGAGCGCGTTCGCGTTGCGGACGGTGTTCGCGTCGCTGGAGCTCGAACCGGATCCCGACGCCCTGGCCGCGGCGAAGGCGTGGCTGTACGGGCGCATGGGGGAGTTGTTCGCGCAGGGGCTGCCGTGGCGGCCCGGGGCGCGTCGGACGCTGGGGGCCGTGCGCGCCGCCGGGCTCGGGTCGGCGCTGGTGACCAACACCGACCGGACGTTGTGCGAGTTCGCCCTGGACACGCTCGGGCGCGAGCACTTCGACCATTCGGTGTGCGGCGACGAGGTGCCGGCCGGCAAGCCGGATCCGGCTCCGTACCTGCGGGCGGCGCAGCTGCTGGACCTCGAGCCGGCACAGTGCCTGGCGGTGGAGGACTCGCCCACCGGAGCGGCGGCGGCGGAGGCCGCGGGCTGCACGGTGCTGGTGGTGCCGTCGCTGACGGAGGTGCCGACTTCGCCGCGGCGGGTGTTCCGCGCGACCCTGGACGGGCTGACCGTCGCGGACCTGCACGCGCTGCACCTGCCCGGGGCGTGCTGAGGTGGCGATCCCGAAGATTGTGCTGTTCTACCGGTTCACGCCGCTGGCCGATCCGGAGGCGATCCGCTTGTGGCAGCACACCCTGGCGGCGTCGAACGGTCTCACCGGTCGCATCCTGATCTCCGAGCACGGCATCAACGCCACCGTCGGCGGCGACATCGCCGACGTGAAGCGGTACGTGCGCGGCACCCGCGCGTACGCGCCGTTCGCCGACGCCGACATCAAGTGGTCGGATGGCACCGGGCGGGACTTTCCGCGCCTGTCGGTGCGGGTGCGGCCGGAGATCGTGACCTTCGGGGCGCCGCACGAGCTGAAGGTCGACGAGCACGGGGTGGTCGGCGGCGGGGTGCACCTGTCGCCGCACGGGCTGCACGAGCTGATCGGCGAGCGCGGCGACGAGGTGGTGTTCTTCGACGGGCGCAACGCGTTCGAGGCGGAGATCGGCCGGTTCCGCGGGGCGGTCGTGCCGGACGTGGCGACCACCCGCGAGTTCGTGTCGGTGCTCGACAGCGGCCGCTACGACCACCTCAAGCCGCGTCCGGTGGTGACCTATTGCACGGGCGGGGTGCGCTGCGAGGTGCTGTCCGCGTTGATGCGCAACCGCGGGTTCGAGCAGGTGTATCAGCTCGACGGCGGCATCGTCCGGTACGGCGAGACGTTCGGCGACGACGGGCTGTGGGAGGGTTCGCTGTACGTCTTCGACGGCCGCACGAACGTCGAGTTCTCGGACGCCGCGGCGGTGCTGGGCCGGTGCACGCTGTGCCGGGCGCCGACGTCGCGCTACCGCAACCACCCGGACGTCAACGGCCGGGAGCTGAGCCTGGTGTGCGAGGCCTGCGTGCCGGACCCGGTCGGACCCTGACGGTGGCTGCGCCGCCGCTGCCGGTGCGCGACGGCCTCGGCCCGGACCGGCTGCGGCTGCCCGTCACCGATCCCGCCCCCACGATCCTCGGGTTCCTGCGCGGCGCCGAGCCCGGCGAGGACTGGCACCGCCACGTCGCGGCCGGTGAACTCGTCGACGAGCACGGCCGGCCGGTGACCGCGCAGACCCGGTATCAGCCGGGTCGGTTCGTGTACTTCTACCGGGAGCCGCCACCGGAGGTGCCGGTGCCGTTCCCGGTGACGGTCCTGCACCGCGACGAGGGGCTCGTCGTGGTGGACAAGCCGCACTTCCTGGCGACGATCCCGCGGGGCGCACACATCCGGGAGACGGTGGTGGTGCGGCTGCGCCGTGAGCTCGGGCTGCCGGACCTGGTCCCGGTGCACCGCCTGGACCGGATGACGGCGGGCGTGCTGCTGTGCACCACCGATCCGGGGTTGCGGGGGCCGTACCAGCAGCTGTTCGAGCGGCAGCGGGTGCGCAAGGTGTACGAGGCGATCGCTCCCTACCGTCCCGGACTCGAGTTCCCCCGCACGGTGCGCAGCCGGATCCGGAAGCGGCACGGCGAGCTCACGGCCGTGGAGGAACCCGGCGAGCCGAACTCCGAGACGCGGATCGAGCTGCTCGAGCGGCGCGGGGACCTGGCCCGGTACCGGCTGCATCCGCGGACCGGGCGCACCCATCAGCTGCGGCTGCACCTGAGCTCGCTGGGGGCGCCGATCGTCGGGGACAACTTCTATCCGCGGCTGCGGCGCCGCGCGCCGCACGATTTCTCGGATCCGCTGCGGTTGCTGGCGCGGACGCTCGAGTTCGACGATCCGCGCACCGGGCGGCGCCGCCGGTTCGACAGCGGCCTCGCCCTCGAGTTCTGACGGTCCGGGCCGGGCACGCGGGGCGGTCGCGGCACTGGGTGCGGGAGCACGCCGCGGTCATGAAACAATGAACCCCCGTGAAGACCTTCGATTCCCTGTTCGCCGAGCTGTCCGAGCGTGCCGTCACCCGTCCCGAGGGGTCCGGCACCGTCGCCGCCCTGGACGCCGGCGTCCATGCGCAGGGCAAGAAGGTGATCGAGGAGGCCGGCGAGGTGTGGATCGCCGCCGAGTACCAGAGCGACGAGCAGCTGGCGGAGGAGATTTCGCAGTTGCTGTACTGGGTGCAGGTGCTGATGGTCGGGCGGGGACTGAAGCTCGAGGACGTCTACAAGCATCTGTGACGGCTCGCCGTCGGGCAGCCGCCCGGGGCCGGCCGTCGTGCCCTCGAGGCCTCCCGCAAGTTCCTCCCTGCTCTTCGCACCGCTGCCGAAAGGACCGTCCATGCTGCGCGTCGCAGTTCCGAACAAGGGCTCGCTGTCCGAGTCCGCCGCCGAAATCCTGCGCGAGGCCGGATACCGGCGCCGCACCGACTCGCGCGACCTGACCGTCATCGACCCGGTCAACGACGTCGAGTTCTTCTTCCTGCGCCCGAAGGACATCGCCATCTACGTCGGGTCCGGCGAACTCGACCTGGGCATCACCGGCCGCGACCTGGCGCTGGATTCGGCCGCGCCGGTCACCGAGCGGCTCGCGCTGGGGTTCGGGTACTCCTCCTTCCGCTACGCGGCGCCGAAGGGCCGGGACTGGAAGATCGAGGACCTCGCCGGCCTGCGGGTCGCCACGTCGTACCCCAATCTGGTCCGCCGCGATCTGGCGGCGCGGGGGATCGAGGCGACGGTCATCCGCCTCGACGGCGCGGTGGAGATCTCCATTCAGCTCGGGGTGGCCGACGCGATCGCCGACGTCGTCGGCTCCGGCCGGACGCTGCGCCAGCACGATCTGGTGGCGTTCGGGGAGTCGCTGTGCGACTCGGAGGGTGTGCTGATCGAGCAGGAGGGCGCGAGCCGCGGCGATTCGGCGCGCAACCAGCTCGTCGCCCGCATCGAGGGCGTGGTGTTCGCGCAGCAGTACGTGATGCTCGACTACGACTGCCCCAAGCCGGTTCTCGACGAGGCCGTGCAGATCACCCCGGGTCTGGAGTCGCCGACGATCTCCCCGCTCGCCGACGACTCGTCGGTGGCGGTGCGGGCGATGGTGCCGCGCAAGGGCCACAACGCGGTGATGGACCGGCTCGCCGAGATCGGGGCGCGGGCGATCCTGGCGACGGACATCCGGTCGTGCCGCGCGATGCGCGGCGCCGAGTAGCCGCTCCCGAGTGCCCGTCGCGTCAGCGCGGCGGGCCGGTGCCGGCGCCGGCGACGATCGCGGCGAGGCCGAGTGCGGACAGCGACGTCAGTGGTCTCGTCGTGAGGAGCAGGCACCTGAGTCCGAGGAGCACGGACGTCCACCACGGTGCCGCGCGCAGTGATCCGCGGTCGGATGCCGGGGCTCCCGGGCGGGGTGTGGTCAGCGGCGGCGGACCTGCACCGTCTGGGCGATCCGGCCGACCGCGCCGTCCTCGTCGTACAGCACCCCGGCGGTCATGCCCACCCCGTCCGGGCCGGTGGACGTCTCGGCGCTGATGCCGACCCACTCGCCGACCGGTTCACGGAACAGGTGCACCGTCAGATCGGTGTTGAGGAAGGTCCAGACGGCGGGGTCGAGCTTGGAGCCGACGCCGTTGGCGACATCGGCGACGGTGAACAGCCGCTCGACCGGGGTCGGGGCCTCGCCCTCCACGAGGGCCAGGTCGGTGCGCAGCCACGCCGCCGAGGGTCCCGGCGCCCCGATCGGGGTGATCGTGCGCCAGTCCAGGGTGCGCACGAACCCGGTCTGCCAGAACTCCGAGCCGGGGTGTTCGACGATGCCCTGTGCCGGCGGCGGCAACGGCGCGTCCGCGGCGTGGGCGACCTCGGGCAGGTCGGCGGTCTGCATGCGCCAGGCGGTACCGCGGGCCACCGCCCGGCGGGTGCCGTCCGGGCCGGCGGCCCACAGCTCGGCGACGACGAGTTCGACCTTGCGGCCGGGCCGGTCGATGCGGGTGCGGACCTCGATCTCGGTCAGCGGCACCGGGCCGAGCAGTTCCACGCAGACGCGGGTGAGCCGCGCGCCGGGGCGGCCGCCGCAGCGTTCGAGGGCGCGGGCCAGCAGCGCCGACGGCGGGGCGCCGTGCTGCATCGTCGGCGCCCACGTGCTGACCGTGTGGGCGGTGGGCCGGAACCGTTCGACGGCAGCGTCCCCGTCGCCGGGGTCGCCGTCGTTGATCGGCACGAAGTACGCCGCGTCGCTCACTCGCTCGTCTCCTCCTCGGTACGGGCCGCGCCGGCGGGCTCGTCCGGCCGGCCCGGATAGGGCGGGGCGGTGCCGCCGAATGCCGGGCACCGCACCCGATGATCGCACCACCGGCACAGCGGCCCCGGATTGGGCCGGAAGTCGCCCGCGGCGGTCGCGGCCCGCACGGCCGCCCAGATGGCCCGCACGGTGCCCTCGAAGCGGCGCAGCTCGTCCTCGTCGGGGGTGTAGTCGAGCACCTGTCCGTCCGCCAGGTACAGCAGCCGCAGCCGCGCCGGCACCACCCCGCGGGTGCGCAGCACCACGAGCGCGTAGAACTTCAGCTGGAACAGCGCCGCCGCCTCGCCGGTCTCCCGGGGCGCCCGGCCGGTCTTGTAGTCGACCACGCGCACCAGCCCCTGGGGGGAGATGTCGATCCGGTCGACGAAGCCCCGCAGCCGCAACCCGTCGTCCAGTTCGGTCTCCACGCGCAGCTCGCACGCCTCCGGGGTGAACCCGGTGGGATCCTCGAGTGCGAAGTAGCGGGCGACGAGGGCGCGGGCCTCGGTGAGGAACCGGTCGCGCTCGCCCGGGCCGATCACCTCGGCCAGGTCGGGCGCGTCCTCGAGCAGCCGCTGCCACGCCGGTGCCACCAGCTCGCCGGCCGGGCCGGGCCGCCGGTCGGCGGCCGGCAACGCGAACAGCGCCTCGAGGGCCGCGTGGACGACGCTGCCGCGCAGCTGGGCCCGGGAGGGGACCTCGGGGATCCGGTCGATCGCCCGGAACCGGTACAGCAGCGGGCAGCGTTTGAAGTCGGCGGCGCGCGACGGCGACAGCGCCGGCGGCCGCGGGGCCGCGGGCCGGTCGTCGGTGGGGTGCGTCGTCGCGGCTGTGCTCACACCTGGCAGGGTATGGCCCGGGACCGACACGGTGTCGGTACCGGCGGAGCGGACGAAGGTGGATACGGCGATGGCAGCAGGTGGACTCGGGCGCAGCGGACCGTTCGAGGTCGGTGACCGGGTGCAGCTCACCGACGCCAAGGGCCGCAAGTACACGGTGGTGCTCGAGGCGGGCAAGGAGTTCCACACCCACCGCGGGGGCATCCTGCACGACGCGCTCCTCGGCACGGACGAGGGCAGCGTCGTCACCTCCACCAACGGCACCCCCTACCTGGCGCTGCGGCCGCTGCTGACCGACTACGTGCTGTCCATGCCGCGCGGGGCGCAGGTGATCTACCCCAAGGACGCCGCGCAGATCGTGCACGAGGGCGACGTGTTCCCCGGCGCCCGGGTGCTCGAGGCGGGCGCCGGTTCGGGTGCGCTGACCTGTTCGCTGCTGCGGGCCGTGGGACCGACCGGCCGGGTGATCTCCTACGAGGTGCGCGACGACCACGCCGAGCATGCGGTGCGCAACGTCGAGACCTTCTTCGGGGAGCGGCCCGGGAACTGGGATCTCACGGTGGGCGACGTCGCGGACTACGACCTCGACCGGCACGGTCCGGTCGACCGGGTGGTGCTGGACATGCTGGCCCCCTGGGACGCGCTCCCGACGGTGGCGAAGGCGCTGGTGCCCGGTGGGGTGCTGATCGTGTACGTGGCGACGGTGACTCAGCTGTCGAAGGTGGTCGAGGCGCTGCGCGAGCAGACCTGCTGGACCGAACCGCGGTCGTGGGAGTCGATGGTGCGCGGCTGGCATGTGGTCGGCCTGGCCGTGCGTCCGGAGCACCGGATGCAGGGACACACCGCGTTCCTGGTCAGCGCCCGCCGCCTCGCCGAGGGCACCGTCACACCGAAGCCGCAGCGCCGGCCCAGCAAGGGCTGACCGCCCCCGCCCGAGCCGGTCACGAGCAGCTCAGCGACCCCATCGCCAGGACCTGGCAGGTGCTCTCGTCCGCCAGCCGCCAGGTGCCGTCCTCCCGCTCGAACGTCAGCGGCATCGGGGCGCCGCCGTGCGGACCGGTGACCTGCACGGTCGCCGCGACCGTGTCGTCGTCGACGGCGTTCACGGACTCGACGTCGGCGGTGAGCGGGTAGCCGGCGAGCACCCCGTTGAACTGCTCGAGCAGCGTGCCCCGGGTGTCGCCGTCCTCGACCGCCACGGCCTTGTCCGCCGCCGGCACCGCCGGGTCGAAGAACGTCGCCAGCACGGCTTCGAGCTCGCCCTCGGACGCCGCGGCGGCGGGGCCGGCCGCGGACGTCGTCGCGGCGGAGGCGGTGGGCGACTCACCGGCCCCGATGGAGTCGTCGGCGCCGCAGGCGGGCAGCGCGGTCAGGGCGGCGACGGCGACGGCGACGATTGCCCGTCTCGTGCGAGTGGTCACGGGAATCCTTTCGACCCGGCAGGGAGAAAGGCAAGGCTAACATCGGTATCGGGGCTTCGGGCCCGCCGCCGTGAGGAATCCGACACGCATTCGCAGCATGTCGATTTCGCGTCGCACCACACAGTCGGCCGTCTGCCGGTAGCGTGGAAAGACCGATAGTGGAGGGAGTCGCACATGAGCTCGACAGAGAACCCGGATTCGGTTGCGGCGGCACAAGAACTCGAAGCGCTGCGCGCCGAGGCGACCGCCCTGCGGCGGCGGCTCGTCGAACCGTCCGAACAGGTCCGTGACCTCGAGGCCCGGATCGACTCCCTGACCGTGCGCAACGGCAAGCTGATGGACACGCTCAAGGAGGCGCGTCAGCAGCTGATCACCCTGCGCGAGGAAGTCGACCGGCTCGGTCAGCCCCCCAGCGGCTACGGGGTGCTGCTCGGCATCTACGACGATCAGACCGTGGACGTGTTCACCTCCGGCCGCAAGATGCGGGTCACGGTGTCTCCGAACCTCGAACCCGATGGTTTCGTCTCCGGCCAGACGGTCCGGTTGAACGAGGCGCTGACCGTCGTCGAAGCCGGCGGATTCGAGCGGGTCGGAGAGATCACCACCCTGCGCGAGGTCCTCGACGACGGCACCCGCGCCCTCGTCGTCGGACACGCCGACGAGGAGCGCATCGTGTGGCTGGCCGAGCCGCTCGCCGCCGCGGCCGCCGCGGCGGCCGGCACCGTCGAGGTGAGCGCGGACTCCGAGCCGTCGTTCAAGCTGCGGCCCGGCGACTCGCTGCTGGTCGACAGCAAGGCCGGCTACGCCTTCGAGCGCATCCCCAAGGCCGAGGTCGAGGACCTCGTCCTCGAGGAGGTTCCCGACGTCGACTACAACGACATCGGTGGTCTCGGCCGGCAGATCGAGCAGATCCGCGACGCGGTGGAACTGCCGTTCCTGCACAAGGACCTGTTCCGTGAGTACGCGCTGCGCCCGCCCAAGGGCGTGCTGCTGTACGGCCCTCCCGGTTGCGGCAAGACCCTCATCGCCAAGGCCGTCGCCAACTCGTTGGCCAAGAAGATCGCCGAGGCCCGCGGCGAGGACTCGAAGGAAGCCAAGTCCTACTTCCTCAACATCAAGGGCCCCGAGCTGCTCAACAAGTTCGTCGGCGAGACCGAACGCCACATTCGGCTGATCTTCCAGCGTGCCCGCGAGAAGGCCTCCGAAGGCACCCCGGTGATCGTGTTCTTCGACGAGATGGACTCGATCTTCCGCACCCGCGGCTCCGGTGTGTCCTCGGACGTCGAGACCACGGTGGTGCCGCAGCTGCTGTCCGAGATCGACGGCGTCGAGGGTCTCGAGAACGTCATCGTGATCGGCGCGTCCAACCGCGAGGACATGATCGATCCGGCGATCCTGCGGCCCGGCCGGCTCGACGTGAAGATCAAGATCGAGCGGCCCGACGCCGAGGCGGCGCTGGACATCTTCTCCAAGTACCTCACCGAGGGACTGCCGGTGCACGCCGACGATCTCGCCGAGTTCGGCGGGCACCGCGGGGCGTGCGTGCGCGCCATGATCGAACGGGTCGTCGACCGGATGTACGCCGAGAGCGAGGAGAACCGCTTCCTCGAGGTGACGTACGCCAACGGCGACAAGGAGGTCCTGTACTTCAAGGACTTCAACTCCGGCGCGATGATCCAGAACATCGTCGACCGCGCCAAGAAGTACGCGATCAAGTCGGTACTCGAGACCGGCGCGCCCGGTCTGCGGGTGCAGCACCTGCTCGACTCCATCGTCGACGAGTTCGCCGAGAACGAGGACCTGCCCAACACCACCAACCCGGACGACTGGGCACGGATCTCCGGGAAGAAGGGCGAACGCATCGTCTACATCCGCACCCTGGTCACCGGCAAGAACGCCAGCGCCAGCCGGGCGATCGACACCGAGTCGAACACGGGCCAGTACCTGTGACGCCGTGTCGGTGGGGTCGCCGCGTCCCGCGGCGGCCCCACCGGCGCGCGACGCGACCGGCAGGAGGGTGACCGTGCCGCTGCCCCGCGCCCTGGCCCGGTTCAACCGGGTCGTCACCAACCGGCTCACCCGGCCCCTGGCCGCACACCTACCGCTGACGGCGGTGCTCGAGCACAACGGCCGGCGCACCGGGCGCCGCTACCGCACCCCGGTGCTGGTGTTCGGCCGCGTCGGCGGTTACCGCATCGCCCTGACCTACGGCCCCCGCACCGACTGGGTACGCAACGTCCTCGCCGCCGGCGGCTGCACCCTGCACACCCGCGGCCGCCGCATCGACCTCGTCGACCCCGTGCTCGGCCGCGACCCGGCCGCGCGGTGGGCGCCGCCCGGCGTCCGCACGCTCCTGCGCACGACCGGCTCGGTCGAGTATCTCGACGCCGCCGTCCCCCCGCCCGCCGCCCGCCCCGAGCCGCCCGGCCCGGCCGGACCGGCACCGATCACCTAATCTCGACGTCATGCAGCGGATCATCGGCATCGAGGTCGAGTACGGGATCTCCTCACCCAACGAGCCCACAGCGAACCCGATCCTCACGTCCACCCAGGCGGTCCTGGCGTACGCAGCCGCCGAGGGGGTGCCGCGCGCCAAGCGCACCCGCTGGGACTACGAGGTCGAGTCCCCGTTGCGCGACGCCCGCGGATTCGACCTGGGCCGCTTCAACGGTCCGGCCCCCGTCATCGACGCCGACGAGGTCGGCGCCGCCAACATGATCCTCACCAACGGCGCCCGGCTGTACGTCGACCACGCCCACCCCGAGTACTCGGCGCCGGAGGTCACCGACCCCATCGACGCGGTGATCTGGGACAAGGCCGGCGAACGGGTGATGGAGGCCGCCGCCCGGCACGCCTCGAGCGTGCCCGGCGCGCCGCGCCTGCAGCTGTACAAGAACAACGTCGACGGTAAGGGCGCCTCGTACGGCACCCACGAGAACTACCTCATGGCCCGCGACACCCCGTTCTCGGCGGTGGTGGCGGGGCTGACCCCGTTCTTCGTCTCCCGGCAGGTGATCACCGGTTCCGGCCGGGTCGGCATCGGCCAGTCCGGCGACGAGGCCGGATTCCAGTTGTCCCAGCGCGCCGACTACATCGAGGTCGAGGTCGGGCTCGAGACCACCCTCAAGCGGGGCATCATCAACACCCGCGACGAGCCGCACGCCGACGCCGACAAGTACCGGCGCCTGCATGTGATCATCGGCGACGCCAACCTCGCCGAGATGTCGACCTACCTCAAGGTCGGCACCACCGCGCTGGTGCTGGACCTGATCGAGGCCGGGGTGGACCTGTCGGACCTGCAGCTGGCCCGGCCGGTCACCGCCGTGCACCACATCAGCCACGACCCCACGCTGCGCAAGACCGTCGCCCTGAGCGACGGCCGGGAGCTGACCGGCCTGGCGTTGCAGCGGATCTACCACGAACGCGTCGCGAAGTTCCACGACGGCACCGACGACAAGCGGGTGCGCGACATCCTCGACAAGTGGGCGATGATCCTCGACCTGCTCGAACGCGACCCCATGGAGTGCGCGCACCTGCTGGACTGGCCGGCCAAGCTGCGCCTGCTCGAGGGCTTCCGCAACCGGGAGGGCCTGGCGTGGTCGGCGCCGCGGCTGCACCTGGTGGACCTGCAGTACTCCGACGTGCGGCTGGACAAGGGCCTGTACAACCGGCTCGTCGCCCGCGGCTCGATGGAGCGTCTGGTCGCCGAACAGGATGTGCTCGATGCGGTGCACACCCCGCCCTCGGACACCCGCGCGTTCTTCCGCGGCGAATGCCTGCGCCGGTTCGGCGCCGACATCGCCGCCGCCAGCTGGGATTCGGTGATCTTCGACCTCGGCGGCGAATCCCTGGTGCGCATCCCCACCCTCGAGCCGCTGCGCGGCAGCCGCGCGCACGTCGGCAAGCTGCTCGACTCGGTGGATTCGGCGGCCGAACTGGTCGACGAACTGACCAGCTGACCCCTCGGGGCGGGCGCGACACGCGCGTAGTCGCGCGGAGTGTCGCATCTGCTCGGTAGGGTGGAGGTCCGAGCAGTCGGAGCTCGCACCGGCCGAGGCCGGAGCGGGCCCCACGAACGAACGAGGAGGTCGACCGCTATGGCTCAGGAGCGGACCACACGCGGTGGCGGAGGCGACGACGACGAGGTCGTCGGCGACGGCGGTGCCGGTCAGGAACGACGCGAGAAGCTCGCGGCCGAGACCGACGACCTGCTCGACGAGATCGACGACGTGCTCGAGGAGAACGCCGAGGACTTCGTGCGTGCGTACGTGCAGAAGGGCGGCCAGTGACAGCGGAGCGTTCGCCGATCCCGTTCCCCGTCCACCCGCCGCGCATGCCGTTCGGTTCCCCGCTGTCCTCGTTCTCCGACCACCTGCGCATGCATGCGCCGGAACTGCTGCCGGAGAACCGTCCCGGGCTGCGGGGCGCCGACGCGGACATCGCCCCGCACGGCACCACGATCGTCGCCGTGACGTTCGCCGGGGGCGTACTCATCGCCGGTGACCGGCGCGCCACCATGGGCAACATGGTCGCCAGCCGCGACGTGGAGAAGGTGTTCGTCACCGACAGCTACTCCGCGGCCGGCATCGCCGGCACCGCCGGTCTGGCCATCGAGCTCGTGCGCCTGTTCGCGGTGGAGCTCGAACACTACGAGAAGATCGAGGGTGTGCCGCTGACCTTCGACGGCAAGGCCAACCGGCTGTCGTCGATGGTGCGCGGCAACCTCGGGGCTGCGATGCAGGGCCTGGCGGTGGTGCCGCTGCTGGTCGGCTACGACCTCGAGGCGCCGGAACCGCAGCGCGCCGGCCGGATCGTGTCCTACGACGTGGTCGGGGGCCGCTACGAGGAGCGCGCCGGCTACCACGCGGTGGGCTCGGGCTCGCTGTTCGCCAAGTCGTCGCTGAAGAAGCTCTACCGCGCCGACGCCGACGAGGCGGCCGCGCTGCGCACCGTCGTCGAGGCGCTCTACGACGCGGCCGACGACGACACCGCCACCGGCGGCCCGGACACCACCCGCGGCATCTATCCCACCGCGGTGGTCATCACCGCCGACGGCGCCACCGAGGTGCCGGAGCAGACCTTGTCGGCGCTGGCCCGCACCGTCGTCGCGGACCGCACCGTCTCCGAGCACGGGCAGGGAGGTGCGCAGTGACGCTGCCGTACTATGCGTCCGCCGAGCAGATCATGCGCGATCGCTCGGAACTGGCGCGCAAGGGCATCGCCCGGGGTCGCAGCGTGGTCGTGCTGACCTACGCCGACGGGGTGGTGTTCGTCGCCGAGAACCCGTCGAAGGCGCTGCACAAGGTCAGCGAGCTCTACGACCGCATCGGGTTCGCCGCGGTCGGCAAGTACAACGAGTTCGAGAACCTGCGGCGCGCCGGGATCGTGCACGCCGACATGCGCGGCTACTCCTACGACCGGCGCGACGTGACCGTGCGGTCGCTGGCCAACGCGTACGCCCAGACCCTGGGCACCATCTTCACCGAGCAGCCCAAGCCGTACGAGGTGGAGATCTGCGTCGCCGAGGTCGGCCGCGCCGACTCCGCCGACACCGCGCAGCTGTATCGGATCACCTACGACGGTTCGATCGTCGACGAACCGCAGTTCGTGGTGATGGGCGGGCACACCGAACCCATCGCCACCGCCCTGCGCGAGTCGTACCGGCCGGGGCTGTCCCTCGCCGAGGCGGTGCAGGTCGCGGTGCAGGCGCTGCAGCAGGTGCCCGCCGCCGGGGCCGAGATCGGCACCCGGGTGCTCGGCCGCGCCGAGCTCGAGGTGGCGGTGCTCGAGAAGCCGCGCCCGCGTCGCGCGTTCCGCCGTATCACCGGCGCCGCGCTCGACCAGTTGCTGCCCGGCACCGGCGAGCGGTCCGGCGACGACACCGGCACCACCGGGCCGGACGGATCGGGGCCCGTTCAGGGTTCCTGATCGAGGGGCCGGTAGAGGGTCAGCTCGCCGGGGACGCTGCGGAACTCGAACAGCGCGCCCTTGGCGAGCACCTCACCGTCGGTGGCCAGGGCGACCCGGCCGCTGCGCACCCGCACCGACAGCGCCGGCGCTTCGCGCCGCACATGGATCGGGGACCCGGCGAGGCTGCCGGTGACCGCGGCCGCGAGCAGCCGCGTCCGCGACCAGTGCAGGTCGGCCCGCAGATACCGCACGTCCAGGGTGCCGGTGTCGATGCGGGGCCGTGACATGGGCACCCGGTCGTCCGGCGCGTACCGGCCGCTGCCGACGAACAGCAACCACACCGCGGTGGGCACCCCGTCCAGCGACAGCCGCAGCGGGCTCGCGGTGGCGAGGACCGCGGCCAGCGCCGCCGCCGCGGCCGGCCACTTGCCGATCCGCGGCTCCCAGCGTTCACGCAGCCGCACCGAGTCCGGATAGCCGCCCACGCTGGCGGTGTTGACGAACACGTGCCCGCCCCAGGCAGGACCGTCCGGGCCGGACCGATCGGCACCGTCCGGGCCGGTGCCGTCCACCCGGACCCGGCCGAGGTCGACCCGCAGCGCCTGCCCGCGTTCGACCGCGCGCACGGTCTGCTCCAGGTCGAGCAGCCCGGCGTCGCGGGCGAAATGGTTCAGGGTGCCGCCCGGGAACACCGCCAGCGGCAGCCCGTGCGCGACGGCCGCGCTCGCCGCGGCCCGCACGGTGCCGTCCCCACCGTGGACGCCGAGCGCTGCGGGGGTGTGCTCGGCGACGAACCGGTCCAGTTGGGCGGTGAACTCCTCGTCCGGATCGAGGGTGACCACCCGCGCCTGGGGCAGCGCCGCCGCGATCATGCCCGCGTCGTCGTCGCGGCCGGCGCCGGGGTTGACCAGTACCAGCAGGTCCCGGCCCTGCGGCAGGGCGGGGGCCGGGC
>NZ_JAALEH010000091.1:0-23631 GCF_011058195.1 Rhodococcus sp. 14C212
AGCATCGCCACCGTGAACCGGCAGGTCTCGGCGCTGCTCACCGCGGGCCTGCTCCGGGAGCGGCCCGATCTGACCGCGTCCGGTGCCGTGGGCCGGCCCCGGGTTCCGTCCGATCTAAGGGGCGCAGGTCGTGACGATGTCGTCGCCCGGGTGAGGGACGGACCGGCAGCCACGACCGCATCCGAGGGGGTACTCCCTCGGTCAGCCGATCTCGGCGAGGAAGCGCTCCAGGATCCCGGTGACCCGGGCCGGGTCTTCCAGCGTCGCACTGTGACCGACGCCGTCGAGTTCGACCAGTTGTGAGTCCGGGATCAGGGCGTGCATCTCGCGGGCGAGGCGCGGTGGCATCTCGACGTCCAGTTGCCCCGCGACGATCAGCGTCGGCACGCTCACGCCGGGAAGCTCGTCCCGGATGTCGGGCCGGACCATCATTCCGAGCATCGTGTTCGCCAGGGACGACCGATCGGCCGTCGCCCATCGCCTGCGCCACACCTCACGCTCGGCCTCCCGGCCGGGTTCGCTGCGGAACGGTTCGCCGTAGAGTTCCTTCTCGATGCCGCGCAGCACGAGGGCCGGCGACGGCCCGAGAAGCCGTGCCACTGCCGTGAGGGCAAGGTGCAGCGGATACTTCACGGGCGGATGCGGAGTTGCGCCGGTGTTGAGCAGAGTCAGCGAGCGCAACAGGTCCGGTTCCCGCGCGCCGATGCGCATGCCGACGAAACCGCCCATGGACAGACCGACCAGATGTGCCGGGGCGAGGTCGAGGCGCCGGATCACGGTGAGCACGTCGGCGGTGAGCTGCTCGAGCTGGTATCCGGTCCGGGCATGCCCGGACCGGCCCTGCCCGCGGAAGTCGAGGGTGAGGCAGCGGTACCGACTCCGCAGTGCCGCGATCTGCGCCCCGAACATTCGCCCGTCGAAGAAGAACCCGTGGAGGAACAGGATCGGCTCGCCCTCACCGCCGGTGTCCTCGCAGTACAGGTCGACGTCGCGCACCCGCAGGTACGACCGTCGCATGTCCGGAATTCGAGGCGTTGTCATGGCGCGCTCCGTGTCGAACCGGGACGCGGGACCGTCTCGGAATGGGTCGAGGATCGGTTCCGAACGCCGCCCGTGTCAAGACATCCCACGGGGCTAACTTGTCAAGCAGCGTGGTCCTGGCGCGCGGCGGCGGAGGCATGCCACGCGGTCTGCTCGTCGTAGAGGGCGTGGTCGCGCAGGCACCCATGGAGAATGCCGACGAGCCGGTTCGCGACGGCACGGAGGGCCTGGTAGTGGGTGGCGCCGCGGGCTCTGCGGACGTCGTAGTAGGCCCGCGCCCCCGGTGATGCGTTCAGTGCGGCGAACGCCTGGAGGAGTAGGGCGTCACCGAGTCGGCGGTTCCGGGCGTATCGGGCTATGACGATCTGTTTCTTGCCCGAGGCGCGGGTGATCGGGCTCATCCCGGAGTAGTTCTTCCGGGCTCTGGCGTCGGTGTAGCGGTCGGAATCGTCCCCGAACTCGGCGAGCACCCGGGCGCCAAGCACGCCGCCGAGGCCGGGCTGGCTGAGGTAGATCTCAGCGTCCGGGTGCTGACCAAAACACGCCTCCACCTTCCCCTGCAGGGCGGTGATCTGTGCGCTGAGTTCGGTGATTACGGCGACCAGGGCCGTGGTGGTGGCGGTGTAGGCCGCCTCGATGCCGGACCGGGTGGGCAGCTGTTCCGAACGCAGTGCGGCGACGATCTCCTGGGCCCGCTTGGCGAGGTAACGTCGCCGGCCGGCCCTGCGCAGCAGTGTCTCGACCCGGGACTGGGTGAGCTTCGCGCCTGTGGCGGGTCCCGGCGCGGCGCCGAGTACCGCCAGGGCGTCCCGGTCGGCCAGATCGCTGCCGAATGCCACCAGGGCCGCCGGGTAATACTCGCGCAGGTTCGAGCGCAGCACGTTCACCTGGCGCTGCCGCGCCCATATCAGTGACTGGTGTGCGCGGGCGAGAACCTTGGCCTGCTCGGCAATTGGGCTGTCGCCGGTAATCGGGCGGTGATGGGCGGCGTCGGTGCGCAGGATCTCGGCCAGCGCGAGAGCGTCGCCCTTGTCGGACTTAGCACCCGAGGTGCCGTGCCGTTCCCGATAGCGGGCGGCCTGTAGCGGGTTGATCGCGTAGACGGTGTACCCGCCGGCGAGCAGGGCCTGGACCCATGGGCCCCGGTCGGTCTCGATCGCGACCAGCACCTGGCCGGCTTCACCATCTTCGGACAGATGGTCGGCCACCGTGCGGTGGAACTTCTCGATCCCGACTACCCCCTCCGGCAGACGGCGCCGTGCCAGCAGCCGGCCGGCGCCGTCGATGATCGCGATGTCATGGTGGTCCTCGGCCCAGTCGTCGCCCACGAACAGCATCCGTGGCCTCCTCCCTCTGTCCTTTCCAGCTGTCCTATCCGGTCGAGTCGCCCCGAGGAGACCAGCTGCGTCCTAATGGATCAGTGCTCGAAACGGCACGACATCCCACCAGCGCTGTCGCCTCCTCGCTCACCGGCCGGGGGCACGATCTTGACATAGGTCTCATCAGCGACCCGGGACAGAGAGTGCTCACCCGGCCAGCGGCTCGGACACCAGTCTGCTCCCGTCCGGAACTGCCTGGTGCATTCCCATTAGGGACAGGAGGGCGTCCCTGTGGGCGGACAGGTGATCTCCCTGCCTGCGGACAGCTGATCTCCCTGTCCGCGGTCAGGTGATCTCCCTCGATGTCAGGTCAACGGCATCACCCCGCGTCCGGCGGTGGCTTCGCTCAGCCGCAGTGAGGTGCCCTCGGTGATCACGACGTGGGCGTGGTGCAGCAGCCGGTCGACGGCGGCGGTGGCGAGGGTCTTGGGCATGATGGTGTCGAATCCGGACGGGTGGAGGTTGCTGGTCACCGCCACGCTGCGCCGTTCGTAGGCGGCGTCGACGAGGCGGTAGAACGCCTCGGCGGCGGCCTGACCGGACGGCAGCATGCCGATGTCGTCGACGACGATCAACTCGGCCCGGGTGATTCTGGTGATGGTCTTGGTGATCGACCCGTCCACCGCGGCCCGCCCGATCGCCGCGGTCAACGATTCGAGGGTGAACCACGACACCCGCATCCCCGCGTCGATCACCGCATGCGCCAGCGCCTCGACGAAGTGGGTTTTGCCGGTCCCGGACGGGCCGCTGATCGCCAAATTCTCGGCGCGGTGCACCCACTCCAACGCCGCCAGGGCGCCCTGGGTGGGGGCCGGTATCGACGAATCCTCCTCGCGCCACGAGGAAAACGTCTTGCCGGCCGGCAGCCCGGCGGCTTTGCGGCGCATCGCCCTGGTGGCTTCGTCGCGGCCGCGGATCTCCTCGGTCAGCAGGACCTTGAGGACCTCGGTCGGGTCCCACCGCTGCGCCTTCGCCGTGGCCAGCACCTCCGGGGCGGCGGCCCGCAGGTAGGGCAGGCGCATGCGTTTGAGGACGGCGAGCAGATCGTCGGGCAGCGGCGGTGCGGTGGGGTTCACGAGCGGGCCTCCGTGCGGGCGGTGCCGAATCCGGCCCAGGCTCCGGTGCCGGGCTGGACCGAATGGGTCTCGTCGGCCACGACCCGCCCGACGCCGGCGCCGGCGTCGGTGTGGTGCGCGACGATCGCCGGCAGATCCGACTCGGCGAACCGGCCCGCTCCGGCCGCGACCGCCAGCGCCGCCGAGACGGTGTCGGCGCCGACGAACGCGGCCAGCTCCACCGCGGCGGTCATCTTCGCCCGGATCCGGGCCGCCCCGGCCGCCGAGGCGGCGATCAGCCAGGTGTGCGCGCCGGGTCCCAGATCGAGGAACCGGGCCTCGGCAGCGGAGCGGGCCCTCGGACGGGGCGGTCGTGGCGCTCCGTCCGCTTCCTGGGGGTGGTTCGGGTAGTGGGCCGGGTCGATGCTCGGGTTGCCCGGTGTCGAAAGACGATGCCGGGCAACCTCGCTCAGACCGCGCCGGCCTGCGGCCCAGTCCGGAATCCGCGGCAGGGCGTCGAGGTCGGCCACCACGACGAGGTCGGCGCCGGCGGCGCGCACCCACACTTCGGCGCCGACCAGACCGGGCGGGGTCGAATAGCGCACCGAGCCGAACCGGATCGTCTGGTCGGTGCCGACGCTGCGGGTGGTCCCCAGTGCCAGGGTGTGCGGGGTAGTCGGCAGGGTGTGCAGGCGGGCGCGTTCGTCGGCCAGGGCCTCGGCCGGGATGCGGGCGCTCTCCCGGTGCCGGCGGGCGTTGACGGTGGCGCAGAAGCGATCACACGCGGCTTCGAGGTCGGTGAAGGAGGCGTAGTCCGGCAGCAGGTTCGCCTCGGTGGGTACCAGATCCGCCTTGGCGATCTTGACGGTGGCTTCGCTGCCGCCCTTGGATTCCGGGTCGAAGGGGATGCAGGTGTGCACGGCCATGCCGTAGTGCCGGGCCGTCTCGACCATCTGCGGGTGCCGCACCGGAATGCCGGCAACGTGGTCGATGCTGACGGTGCGGGGATTGTCGGTCAGCGCGTAGGTCGGCACCCCACCGAAGCGGCGCACCGTGGCATCGAGGCACGCGATCAGCGTCGGCAACGTCTGATCCCACACCGGGATCACCACGCGGAAACGCGACCAGGCCAGCCAGGCGCAGAACAGCAGGGTCGAGCGCACGATCCCGCCCGGTCCGGGCACCTTCGGGCCGGCGCCCCAGTCGAACTGCATCCACAATCCGGGTTCGGTGAGCCACGGCCGGTAGGTGCGCCGGTGTCCGGCCTGCCACGCCGTTTTCGCCTGCGCGACGGCCCGGCGGGTGGTGCGTTCGGTGCCGTCGAAGCCGAGCTCGACGAGTCGTTCGTGGACGATGTCGGCGCGGACCCGGCCCTTGCTGCGTTCGACCCACTCCTCGATCTTGGGGAGGTAGTCGTCGATGATGCGCGGCCGCCGCGCCGTGCCGGTCACCGGCATACCGGCGTCGCGGGCGGCGACGTAGCGTCGGACGGTTTTCGGGTCCACCCCGGCGAGCTGCGCGGCCGAGTGCGCGCTGCCGGTGGCGTCGTAGGCCTCGAGAATTTCCATGATGTCCCTGTCAGACTTCTTCATGCGTCCCTCCGGTGGGAGTCGCTCGGTGGTGGTCGAAGACCTCGAGCAAAACCCCGGAGGGGCGTCTGGTTCAGGACCGACACACCGCCGGTCCCACGGTCACGGACAGGGAGATCAGCTGTCCGTCAGCAGGGAAGAACGTGTCCGCCTACAGGGAGGTTGGCATGTCCGCTAGCACACGGTCTGTCGTTCGGGGGGGACCAGGGAAGGTGTTCGTGCTTCTGGGCCCGAACGGGGCGGGCAAGGCCACCACGGTAGAAGTCCTGATGAGGTGAGGGACGGCAGTGACAGCCGGACGAGGTGTCCACAGGACCGCCCGTGACGGGCAGGGCCGGTGGGCGCGGCTGCTCGGCCGGTGGTTGCATCCGCAGGACTACTCCGGGGACGAGTCCTATCGGCCGCCGGCGCGGTGGTACCGCTGGTTGAACCCGGTCGGGGTGCCGTTGACCACGTGGGGGCTGGCCCCGCGGGATGCGGTGACCCTGCAGGTGCGGGGTCGGCGCACCGGCCGGCCTCGGCGCCTCCCGATCCTGCTCACCCGGCACGAGGGCGCGGACTACCTGATCGCCCTGGCCGGGCAGTCGCAGTGGGTGCGTAATGTCCGCGCCGCCGGCGGTGAGGCGGTACTGCGTCGCCGGGGTACCCGGCGGGTCCGGCTGGACGAGGTGCCGGTGGCGCAGCGCGCCCCGGTGCTCGCGGCCTACCTCGAGGCGGGGCAGCGGCGTGGCGGCGAGTCGGCCGCACGAGAACAAGCGAAGTGGTACTTCGGACTTCACGAGCCCCCCACGGTGGAACGCCTCGCGGCGCTGGCGCCGCGTTACCCCGTCTTCCGCGTGCGCGAGATCGAATCGCCGAACGAGGACGGCATGCCGGTGCAGGAGATCGCCCCGGGGGTGGTGTGCCTCGGCCCGTGGGGGCGCACGCAGACCAACGTCTTCCTGGTCCGTGGGGCGACAGGGTGGGTGCTCGTCGATGCCGGCTGGGCCGGCGACGCCGACCGGATCGAGACCGCGACGAGCCGGGTGCTCGGCGCCGACGAGCGGCCGGAGGCGATCGTGCTGACCCACGTGCATCCCGACCATTCGGGCGCCGCCCGCGAGTTGGCCGGCCGGTGGTCGTGTCCGGTGTTCCTTCATCCCGACGAGCTCCCGATCGCCCGGGGCGACTTCGAGGCCATGCGAGCGGTCGCCGGGCCGCTGGACCGCTGGGTCGTCCTCCCGGCGATGCGCATGATGGGCCGCCGCCGGAGGGAGGCGGTGCTGGCCGGCAACACTCTCGGTGAGGCCGCCCGCCCGCTGCGCCCCGGAGAGCCGGTGCCGGGGCTTGCCGGATGGGAGGCCGTGGCCACCCCCGGCCACACCCCGGGACACATCTCACTGCTCCGCACCGACGACCGGGTCGTGATCGCCGGCGACGCGCTGGTCACCCTTCGACTCAACAGCGTCCGCGGTCTGCTGCGTCAGCAGCCGGGGCTGTCCGCCCCGCCGTGGTACACCACCTGGAGCCGTGCCGCAGCGGTCACCTCCATCGGCAAGCTCGCCGCCCTGGAACCGACGGTGCTCGCCCCCGGTCACGGCCTCGCGCTCACCGGACCGGACACCGCGCACCTCGTTCGCCGTTTCGCTGCGGCGCTCGGCACCCGAGCACCGAGCACCGTCGCTGACGGCGTGCTGTGAGAGCACACCACACCGAAAGAGGTCTCATCGCGGCCCCGGTCACCGAGGTGTCGACGTGGCGCCGGGCTGGGGTTCCGGTCGGCCGTCGCGACGCTCGGATCGACGATCCTGACCGCGGCGCCGGCCGTGCCTACGCCGCCGCGGTCGGGTCGAGGTGCGAGCTGGCGGCAGCTGTTCGTGATGTAGCACGGCGGAATCGAACAGCGCACCGACCCGCACCGGATCGTCCGGTCGGTGCCGACGCTGCAGGTGGTCCCCACCGCCAGGGGGTGCGGGAGGTTGGTTGGCAGGGGTGTGCAGGCGGGATGTTCGTCGGTCCACGCCTCGGCCGGGATGCGGGCGCTCTCCCCGGTACCGACGGGCGCCTACCGTGGCGCAGAACCGCTCGCCCGCGGCCGCGAGGCCGGTGAACGACGCATCAGCGGCAGACGCGCCCCGCGGCGGCGGGCGACGCCCGCACCATCAGGGGCACGCTCCCATTCGGACCTGGGACTTCCGACTCTCGTCGCCGGTCACGGTCGGGCGGAAGGATGGGTGCTGCAGGTGCCGCCGTTCTGGCGGGAGTTGCGCCGGGGGAGGTGGCGATGGCCGAGGAGTTGCTGCTCGACGGGTTCTTGCCGACGTACGACCATGCGATCTGCGTTTCCCGGGTGTTCCGGGCCCCACCTCGCGAGGTGTTCGATGCGGTCACCAATCTGAACTTGTTTGAGCTACCGCTGACCCGGGTGCTGCTCGGAGCCCGTGCGCTGCCAGGTCACCTGGCCGATGCCCGTGCCCGGCACCGCGGACTGCCGCGAACCCCGGAACCGCCGACCTTCCGCATCCGGGACCTGCCGGAGCGGGGCTGGATCGTGCTCGGTGAACGGCCCGGGACCGAACTGGTGTGCGGCCAAGTCGGCAAGCCGTGGAAGGGCGCCGGTGGCATGCCGGATCGGCCGGTCACGGCGGCCGACTTCGCCGCCTTCGACGAGCCGGGCTTTGCGAAGCTGGCGGAAAGCACGCTGGTCGTGCCCTACGGGGCAGCGGCGTGCGTGTTGATCGCCGAGTCCCGGGTCGCGCTCACCGACGAGGACAGCCGGCGGCGGTTTCGCCGTTACTGGCTCGCGGCCGGACCGTTCATCCGTCTGATGCGCCCAGCGGTGATGCATGCGCTCGCTCGGCAGTTCCCGGAGCGATAAACGGCGACTCCTCTCGTGCCCCACTGGCGGAGCCCCGGTAGGCAGGTCGCCGGTCCTGACGTCGTAGCATGGGCCGCGACGGCCGGATCGGGACCGACCGCATGCCCGGGCAGTGTCCTGCGCTCGTTCTCGGTGCGTCCTTCACGGGTCGGGGTGTCCGACCGGATCAGCTAAGGAGCCACCGCCATCCTGTCCCCGACCTCGCGCCCGATCGTCGCAGCGACCCTGCCGGTGCTCGGCGCGCACCTGCCCGAGATCTCCGAGGTGTTCTACCGCAGGTTGTTCGCCGCGGTCCCGGCGCTGCGCACCGATCTGTTCAATCGCGCCAATCAGCACAGCCGCACCCAGCAACAGGCACTGGCCAGTGCGGTCGCCGCCTTCGCCACGCTCCTCGTCACCGACGAGCCCACCGACCTCGACGCGATCATGGCCCGCATCGCCGCCAAGCACGCCTCGCTCGGGGTGCAGGCCGCCCACTACGAGATCGTGCGCACCCATCTGTTCGCGGCCATCGCCGAGACCCTCGGCGACGCGGTGACCCCCGCCGTCGCCGCCGCGTGGGACGAGGTCTACACCCTCATGGCCAACTCGCTCGTCGAGCAGGAATCCCGTCTGTACGACCGGGCCGGGGTGCCCGCAGGACAGGTGTGGCGCACGGTCGTCGTCGCCGCCCGCGAGTACGACGGCGCGCATGCCACGACGCTGTTCCTACAGCCCCTCGACGGCGAGAGGCTGCCGGCCTATCTGCCCGGCCAGTACATCTCCGTGCGGGTGCCGCTCGGCGACGGCACCGAACAGATCCGGCAGTACACCCTCACCCGCGGCCGCAGGCCGGGCGAGTGGGCGCTGTCGGTCAAACGGGTGCCGAACGGGTACGTCTCGCCCATCCTCGCCGACCGGGTCGGCACCGGCGAGCATCTCGTGGTCTCCCCTCCCTTCGGCAGCCTGGTGATCGGAGGCGGCCGCGGCCCGCTGCTGCTCATCGCCGCGGGTATCGGGATCACCAATACGATCGCGGCGTTGCAGTACCTCGCCGCCCACGACCCGGACCGGCAGGTGACCGTCCTGCAGGTGGACCATTCGCCCTACGAACACGTGCGCCGCATCGAGTTCAGCGACCTGGTCAACAGGTTGCCGGGCGCCCGACTGCACCTTCGGTACACCGAGTTCGACGGTGTCCACGACGACGGCCGCAACCCCCTCACCGGCATCGTCCTGCCGCCGAACGCGCAGACCTACGTGTGCGGACCGGTCGACTTCATGCGCGCCATCCGCCACCAGCTCGTCGCCGCCGGCATCCCAGCCGCGTCGGTGCATTTCGAGGCGTTCGCACCCGGATCCTGGCTCGGCCTCGAACGCGAGCACACACCCCTGTCCTAGCTCCCGGCAGCCACGACGAGACCGCGCGTGGCGGTACGGGCAGGGTGGCCGAGGATCGGTTCGCCCGCCCCGTCCCGGACGGCACGTGGGTGCCCCGCGCCGCCGCCCCGCCGGCGTTGCGGGACACCCACCGGGCCCGGGACTCGGGGCGGCCGGCACCGCGGCCGGTGCACCGGGTCGTGGGGGTCGAGCGCGGTCAGCTCAACCCGATACCGAGACCGAACGTCACGCTCAGCCACTTGAGGAACGCGTCGAACGCGATGCCCAGATCGAATCCGGCAGAACCCAGGATCGCAGTGCGATCACCCGGCACCGGCTGCTCGCCGGGGCGGCAGCGGTGTTCGAGGCTGCAGGCTTTCACAGGGCGAGCCTGCACGACATCGTCGATGCCGCCGGCGCCACCAGAGGCGCGTTGTATCACCATTTCCGGTCCAAGCGCGCCGTGGCCACCGCGGTCGTCGACGAACACCACCACCGCTTTCTCGCGCTCGCCGACCGGATCGCCGCCAGTGATGCCTGCGCTCTCGACCAGCTAGTACCGCTGACCTACGCGCTGGCCGATGGTCTGCGGGACGATCCGATCCTCCGCGCCGGCCTGCGTCTGACCACCGAGTTCGCCACCGCGGAGCTTCCTGCCCGCCCCTACCGGGACTGGAGCACGATCGTGCGCACCCTGCTCGACCGCGCCCTCACCGACGGCGATGTCCACCCCGGCACCGATATCGACACCCTGGGCCGGTTCCTGGTCTCCGCGTTCGCCGGCACCCACCTGGTGGCCACCGCCTTGACCGCCGGCGCCGACCTGCACCAGCGACTCGACGACATGTGGACGCTGCTGCTGCCTTCCCTGGCCACCGACCCGCACCGATTCGATCCCCTCGACATGTTCCGCTGACTTCCCGCCGCCGACCGGACCCGCCCGGAGAAGACCGGGGCGAGACCGGACGGGTCAGCACGTGGCGTCCCGCTCTCAACGAACGTGGGAAGCCGTGCGCTCAGAGGGCGTGGAAAGCCCGGTTGTTCGTGAGATGTCTTTTCGCACCTGATGACCGGCCCGACACAGGGGAGCCGGCCGTGTCTCGAATGGATGCCGATGAACCCTCCCGCCCCTTCAGCCGAGGAAGAGCCCATCTACGACCCGGACGCTCGGTATCGGAATCGCACACCGGCACAACGCCACCATCGGATGCAGCCGCGCCGGCAACCGGAATCCTCCGTACCCCGGCAGGGGCGGTGAAAGACGTGTTCGGAGATTGGTCTTCGCCGCCAGATATGATCCGCTTCCCCGCCGACGTTACCCGACCGGGTCGATGTCCGGGAGCCTCCAGGTCTTGTCGAACCATGGTTCCAACGGCCCGTAGAGGCGGAACATCGCGAACCAGCTCTTGCCGGGCAGGGTCTGGATCCAGTTGTGGCCGTCGAGGGGCGGTTCGGGTCCGAAGTGGATGTCGACGGAGCCGTCCTCATTGGTGGTCACATCCGGATCCTGGCTGGTCACCGACGGCCACTGCTGATCGGTCTGCAGCATCGAGCGGGTCTGGGTGTCGTAGACCAGCACCGACCAGAAGTTGTTGACAGGCACGTTCGGCGGGACGTGCAGCCGGTAGCTCCGGCCCCCGTCGAACGGTGCGCCGGTGGCATCGGCGAAGACGTTGGCGTACTGCGACCCGGTCCCGACCGTCTTCTGCTCGAACGCAGGGCTTGTACTGCCGTACAAGAAGTCGAGTTGGGCGGCGGAGTCTAGCAGCAGGACCCCGTCCTCCGTGCAGGAATAGCCGCCGAGAAAGCCCGAGCGCCAGGCGCTGCCCGGGTAGAAGTACGCCCCCTGCTGGCGGAACCGGTAGGTCAGCGCGCGGGCGGTCGCGTCCCCGACCGTGGCCGCCTCGGTCAGGATCGCGCGCATCCGCTCGTCCGGATCGAACGGCGCACCACGCCGGATCCCGACCGACGCGAACATCCCCAGGGTGAGCGGATCGGCCGACTCCGGCGGCTCGGACTGCACCACCTCGTCGAGCATCTCCCAGAACCGGAAGTCGGCCGGAGCCACCGCACACATCGGCTCGGCCGAGACGTTGACGAACCGCGTCGGCGGGGGGTCGGCGGCCTGCGCGAGCGGATGGATCCGGGCGTGCGCCTTGATCATCTCCACCGCAGGGTGCGGGTCACCGTGCTCGTCCCGGAACCCCCGCCAGCCCGCCCAGACGCCGAAGGTCCGCGGCCGCACCACCAGGTAGCCGTCCGGCACCTGCCCGGTATGACCGGGCGGCACGAACAGGTAGCGGCCGCCGCGGCCCTGGTCCGGTCCGGTGATGCCGAGATCGACGACCCACCGGCACCAAGAATCCTCGACCGAGCCGTACACCTTCGGGGGCACCTCGACGACGACGGGCCCGTCCTGCAGGTCGAGCCAGAAATAGTGATAGGAAGTGCTGGTGTTGTAGACCAGGCCGATGAACCGCGGGTGGACCAGGTCCTCCCACATCACCAGCGTGGAGTTCACCGGCCCCCACTGCACCAGCGCCCGGCGCATCGCCGCTACGGCCACCGGGGCCAGCCCCAGCAGGTACGCCTGGACCGCCCGCTGGAAGTCCAGGTTGTCGAACAGCGTCCGGGTGGTCTCCTCGTCGGGGAACCCGTCGAAAAACCGCAACGTGCCCAACCGGGTGCGGACCTCGTCCGGCATCTCGATACCGGGCGGAATCGGCGTGGTGTTCGCATGCCAGGTCATCGATTCCTCCTGTGCCTTTCATCGGTGGTCAGGGCTTCGACGTCGACGCGGGTGAAGATCTCGTCGGTGATGGTGTTGGCGAGCTGGGTTTGCAGCGCCGGGTCGGAGGCCAAGGGCGCGACCGTGGTCACGTAGCGGTCGGTGTCGAGGATCTCGCTGCGCACGAACCGGGACACCACCGAGGTGATCGCCAGGACGGCGACGAGCACGGTGAGCAGCGCGACCGCGGCCCACCGCCATCCGTGCCGCGGCGGACGCGGCGCGAGCGCCGGCGCCCGCGCCGCGGTCTGGTCCCGCAACGTAGCCACCTCGGCGCGCAACCGCTCGAGCTCGGCGCGCTCGTCGCCGCTCAGCCGGCCGGTGGGGATGTCCTTGTTGCCGGCCGGGCCGGTGTCTGTCGTCATCGCAGCGTTGCCCTTTGCTCACGGACGCTCCGGCCCGGGGTACCGATCGGAACCGTAGGACCTGCGTGCCGCCCGCAGCCGGTTGCGGCACCTCATGAGCGGTGTCACCTCCGGGCGTCCCACCGGCCCGCGGCGGGCCGCGGTCCGCAACACCGGGTCAGGAGTACTCGGCTCGCGGCTGCCAGGTCGAGACCGCCCAGATCACCACCACGTCGAGGGCGATGATCAGGATCGACCACCACGGGTAGTACGGCAGCCACAGGAAGTTCGCCAGGATCGACAGCGCCGCGACGACGATCGCCGCCACCCGCGCCCATGTGGCGCCGGTGATCAAGGCGATGCCCACGACCACCATCACCACACCGAAGACGATGTGGATCCACCCCCAGGTGGTGAGGTCGAACTCGAAGGTGTACTCCTGGCCCTGGACGAACACCTCGTCCTCGGCCACCGCCGCGATCCCCTGGAAGAACTGCAGGATGCCGATCGTGGCCATGATGACCGCCGCGCCGATCGAGATGCCCGCGGCGATGCCAGCGGGGCACGCCGGATCGCAAGCGTTCACCGGTCGTGGCCGGATCGTGCAGCGTGTACCCGCACTCGGGGCCCCCTCCGTCGAGCACGAAGGTCCAGTCACGAGTATCGGGCTCGGCGGGTTCCGGTGCGGTGTCCCTAGCCCCATGGTGCCGCGATACGGGACGCGTACGGGACTGCTACCAGAATGTGCGCCAGTGCTCCGTCGTTCACGGCGGAGGTGAAGGCGCACGCGGGAGGCCCGTCAGGGCCGAGCGTGCCCCTGGACGGGCCGGTCCTGTTGCTCGATGTACTGCCGCGTACCGAGATCGGGGCACCCCCTACCGAACCGGCGAAGTACGAGCCGGACCACAATCGCTGCGCCCGCCAGTAGTGCCGGACCAACTCGGGGAACTCCTGGCGCAGTCTCCGCGAGGAGACCCCCTTGAGGGAGTTCACCAACTTCGACACGGCAACCTTCGGAGGGAAGTTCACGAGCAGGTGGACGTGGTTCGACTCGCCGTTGAACTCCACCAGTTCGCACTCGAAGTCGGCGCATACCGCCCGCATGATCTCCTCCATCCGCTCCAGGTGAGGCGCGGCGAACAACGATATCCTCGGGTCGTGCAGTTGCGATACCAGTACCGCGTCTACCCGACCCCCGGCCAGCAGAACAAGCTGGCCCAGGCGTTCGGGTGTGCGCGTGTGGTGTTCAACGAGGCGATCGCGGCACGGGAGGCGGCACGGCGAGGTGGTCTGCCGTACCCGACGGACGCGGAACTGTCCCGAGCCCTCACCGCGGCGAAACGCACCCCGGAACGGGCGTGGCTGACCGCGGTATCGGCGGTGGTGCTGCAACAATCACTCGCGGACGCGAACACCGCCTACCGCAACTTCTTCGCCTCACTGTCCGGACAACGCAAGGGCCGCCGGGTCGGGCCACCCCGGTTTCGGTCCCGCCGCGACAACCGCCAGAGCATCCGGTTCACCCGCAACGCGCACTTCGCGGTCACGGCGGGCCGGAAGTTGCGACTGCCGAAGATCGGCGAGGTGAAGGTGGCCTGGTCGCGGGAACTGCCGTCGGAACCGTCGAGTGTCGCGGTCGTCAAGGACGCCGCCGGACGGTACTTTGCCTCCTTCGTGGTAGACACCTGCGACGAGCCGCTGCCCGAACTCGACACCGAGATCGGTATCGACCTGGGTCTGACCACGTTCGCGGTCTGCTCGGACGGCACGATCCTCGCGTCCCCGAAGTTCTTCCGCCGCGCCGAACGACAACTCCGCAAGGCGCAGCAGAACCTGTCCCGCAAGCAGAAGGGCAGCAGGAATCGGGCCAAGGCACGCCTTCGGGTCGCCAGAGCCCACACCAAGGTCGCCGATGCCCGCCGGGACTGGGCGCACAAGGAATCGACGAGGATCATCCGCGAGAACCAAGCGGTGTTCGTCGAGGACTTGTGCGTCACCGGTCTGGCTCGGACACGGTTGGCGAAGTCGGTACACGATGCCGGGTGGGGCATATTCACCCGCATGTTGGAGGACAAAGCCGTCCGGTACGGGCGGCACTTCTCGAAGGTGGACCGGTGGTTCCCGTCCTCGCAACTGTGCTCGGTGTGCGGGCGCGTCGACGGGAAGAAACCCTTGTCGGTGCGGGAATGGACGTGCCTGTGCGGGGCCGTCCACGACCGCGATCTCAATGCCGCCGTCAACATCCTCGCCGCCGGACGGGCGGAGAGGCGAAACGCCTGCGGAGAGACGGTAAGCCTCCCCGCCTAGCAGGGAGCACGACTCGAGGAAACAGGAACCCACCGAGAGCGCCACTGGCGCTGGTAGGAATCCTCGGCCTTCAGGCCGGGGAGGATGTCAAAGACGGGCATTGTTCACGTGGTCGCGCTACCGCTGCGGCCAGGGCGACGGAGTGACACACGTCGGTAATGCGCACGCGTCAGCTGATCTGCTCGAACAGGGACACGATGATCCCTTCGGGCCCCCGCACATAGGCCATCCGCACGCTGTTCTCGTACTCGCCGATGCCGCCGATGAGTCCGTATCCGTCCGCAGCCACCGCATCGACGGCCGCCTGGAGGTCCCCGACCTCGAAGGACACGTTGCGCAGCCCGAGCTCGTTGGCCATCGCCGTGGGCGATCCGGGTACGTGGTCGGGCGTGCGGAAGGTTGCGAGCTCGAGCCGGGTCCCGCCGTCGGGCGGCCGCAGCATGGCGATCTCACAGTGCGCGCCGGGGATGCCGCAGACGGTTTCGACGAACTCGCCTTCCACGGATCCGGTGCCCTCCACCTCGAGACCCAGTGCGACGAAGAACGCCGTTGCCGAGTCGAGGTCCGCGACGGTGATGCCGATGTGGTCGAAACGTTGTACGTGTGCCATGGGATCCATCCTCCGATGGGTGTCGTGCCGCTTCGAGGCCGGGACGGAGCCGGGGCGGGGATCTCGACCTGTTCCTCCCGCGAAGCTGTGGTCAACCCCGGGTTGCGCAAGGTCGTGCGGGACGCCCAGGTTGCCGTCACCTGCCGGTACCCGGGCGTGTCGCCGACCACGGTGCCGGGGCCGGGGGTGAGTCCCCGATGATGGAGCCCGTCCCAGCCGAGCCGCACTTCCACATCGGTTGCGCCGCCATACGGATCGCCTCCGCAGCGAAGTCGGCCGACCACACCCGCTCGGGCTCCCAACGACTCTCGTAGAGCACGTGGCCACGATGGGTGGCTGGCCAGAACGTCCCCGCGTCATGGCGGCGACGACGATGAGTCCGGACTCGGCGAACTTGCACACCATGAACAACGTGATGCGGATCCACGGCAGCGACCGTTGTCGCGATAGGACCGCTGCTGTCCTGCACGTACCCGACCTCGACCTCGCTGGTCCTGGGCACGCATCCAGTGTTGTACCGAGTGACACGAAACCGGACAAGTGATACGCGAGGTGGCCTCAGAGGTGAAACGGGCCTGGTCAGGGAGGTTGAGGGCAGGTCGGGGATCGTCGGCAGAGCTTCGGCGTCGAAGGTCATGTCCAGGGTGTCCATGGTGTATGCGGCGTAGAGCATGCGGGAGGCTTGCGGTGAGAGCCGGGCCAGGGCCGCGGCCATCGGGCGCAGTGCTGTGCGCGGAATATGCCTGGCCGATGCGGCGGGACGGATGCGGCGGGCGAAGTCGTCGAGAGTGAGGGTATCCGGCCCTGAGAGCTCCGGAGTGTCTCCGACGCAGTCATTTCTGCTGCGGACACGGTCGACCAGCGCGGCGACGTCATGGACCGAGACGAAGGTGATCGGGTTGTGCCCCGACCCGGGGGTCACCGGCCGACGGCCACGTTCGAGCACGGCGCTCCAGGTTTCCAGGTACGGCGAGATGGCCGCCCTGCAAGAGGGCATCGACACCGCACGGCTGACCCGCATGCGCCACAATGCCGCCACGCTTGCCGACCACGGGTGGCTGCGCCCCGGTGTCGATGCCGACCGTGCCGCCGACGTGCTGTGGACCTGCACCGCTCCGGATCTGTACGAGGCGCTCGTCCTGCGCCGGGGCTGGAGTCCCGAGCAGTACGGCACCTTCATCGCCGACACTCTCGGGGCGGCCCTGCTCCCGCCGTAATTTGCTGCTTCGCGGGGCGTTCTCGGACACCGAGCATCCCTGCGGACATCTTGTGGCCGCAGCCGGTCGGTGTCGCGGTCCGGCATGCCATCCTCGGGGGATGGCACGAACGTGGTTGTCGGTGACGGTGGAACTGCTCGGCGGGCGCGGCGAGGAACTGTGGCCCTGGCCCGGCCGCGTCTTCGCGGTCGGACCGTCGCACACCTTCGAGGACCTGGCCAATGCCGTCAACGATGCCTTCGCCCGATGGGACCGCGCTCACCTGTCGATGTTCACCCTGGTCGACGGCCGAGTGGTCACCGACGTGCAGACGGGGGCCGAGATGGCCGAGTCGATCGGCGGCCCCATCACGGAGACGGTGGACATCGCCTCGGCCAAGGTCGCCCGGCTCCTGGAGCCGGGAGCGGAGTTCCAGTTCACCTTCGACCTCGGCGACAACTGGACGCACCGGTGCGTGGTCGGGAAACAGAAGATCGACCCCGTCCAGGCGCTGGGTATCCGCCCCGAGGTCCCGCTGCCGTACTGGGGATGGGGCAACATCCCGGACCAGTACGGGCGCCGGTGGGCCGACGACGACGGGCAGAGCCGCCCGCCGCGCAGACCGAGCCGTCCGCACCCGATGCTGCTGCACGCGTGGCCCGCACGCGAGCAAGTGCCGACACTCGACCTGAGCGAGCTGCGCGCCGCCATCGCTGCCGCCGATGTGCCCCGTTTCCTCGCCGCGGTGCGCGGACACGGCGTCGACGACGTGCTGCACCAGGTGGGGGCCGGCATCCCGATGGCCCTGGCGCAACGACGCGAGGAGGCCGAGCCGGTGGCTCTGTCGGTGATCAACCGGCTGACCTGGCGCGCCGGTCCCGGGGATGCGGTGCTGGCTGAGGACCTGCTCGCGTGTCTGCGCGGCGCGCCGCTGACCGGGCGAGTGGTGCCGGTCGACCTCGAGATGCTCGGTGCCGTACTGGAAGGCGATCCGGGCCTGTCGACCGGGGGCTACGTCGACCTGCGCACCGGGGAGGTGTACGACGAGAGCAGCACCGATCCGATGACGGTCGGGCAGGACGCCGCCGTCGACATCGACGCCGAGCCCGACCGCTGGCTGCGGTTCGACCGCACCGATTCGCGGGACGGCTGGCGGGACATGGCGGCCTTCGCCGAACGGCAGCATGATGCAGCGCTGCGGGAGCGACTGGAGCGGGCGATCGAAGGCAGGGGCGCGTTCGGCCGGTTCCGCGACCTCGTCCACCAGGAGGGCCTCGCCGACCAGTGGGACGCCTTCTCCACCGACCGCCGCCTCGGTCGTGCCCGACAGTTCCTCGCCGACGAGGGCATCCGGGTGGGGTGACAGCCCACGCCGTGGGTGCCACGGGTGTCTGTGCCCCCTCGGCTCTCGACCGACGGAACACGATTTCCACGTTCCGCGATGAGTCCGGCCACCTCCGCCGGTCGGTACAGGTGTATCCGGTTCATCCGATCTTTGAAGGAGTCGCCCATGCCCCGTACCCGGATCCACAACTTGAACATCTCCCTCGACGGGTACGCCGCCGGCGAGTACGTGACGTTCGATGCCCCGATCGGCGGTGCCCAACGGCTATTCGCCTGGTTCGACGGACGCGTCATCCACGGGGTCGACCGGGTAGACGCCCCGGTCACGGTGGACCGCGCCCTGACCAGCCTGTGGAGCCAGGGCATCGGCGTGGAGATCATGGGCCGTCGCAAGTTCGGCCCCCAAACCGGCGAATGGCCCGACGACGGGTGGCGGGGCTGGTGGGGCGACGAACCGCCATTTCACACCCCGGTGTTCGTCATGAGCCACTACCCACACCCCAGCATCGACTTTCCCAACGGAACCAGCTTCCATTTCGTAGACGCGCCACCCCATGAGGTGCTGCGCATGGCCCAGGACGCGGCCAACGGTCACGATGTCCGGATCGGGGGAGGACCCTCGACCGTCCGGCAGTTTCTGCAAGCCGACCTGATCGACTTCATGCACCTGGTGATCGTCCCCATCACCCTCGGGCGCGGCGTGTCCCTCTGGGAGGGCTTGAGCGGCATCGAAGACCGCTTCACGGTGGAGACCGTCACCTCACCCAGCGGCCTTACCCACCAGCTCTGGAACAGGAACGGCCACGACTGAGCCCCCATTCTTCGGGCCCCGGCAACCCGAGACGGCCCCATGCCGATGACGTGACCTGCAGAACTGGCCGTGGCGGACCCGGGGGACGCGTGGAATCGACACCGGTCACCGAGATGGTCGTGCTTGAAACTATGGCAACGGTGATGTCCCTTGCCGCGGTGAAAGCGCACCTGTCGGGCGGGTCCACGCCCAGCACGAGCGCATCACGATCACCGTGCATGGCCCGCCCTTAGCTGTGCTCATCGCCACCGAGGACCTCGGGTGTCGACCCTGTGCGCCGCGGCCGAGCCGGTGGCCGGCCGAGGATGGGGCCGTGGCGCAGGGGTTCGCCGACCTGGCCGCCGGCTACCTCGGCAACGGCAATGCCTAGCGCCAGCAGCAGCTCACCGACTCCCTACGGGCCGCCCTCGAGTCTCGGGTGGTGCTCGAGCAGTCCAGGGCATCATCGCCGAGGCCCGTCACCTCACCCCGGCGGCATCATTCCCGAAACGTCGCAGGCTCGCTCGTCGGCGAGGCGCCGTACCCGACGGTCGGTGGTGCCGACCGGCAGGGTCACCGTCATTGACCCCAGCCGCATGCTCGGGGTGCGGCGGGAGCGCACCTGCATGTCCAGCCGGCGGTGCCGGCTCTGCAGCGGGCCAGCTCGGTCAGTGCGATACCCACTGCAGCACAAGGCAATGCGGTCTCGGTCTCGTCGGTGAGGCGTTCGACCAAACGGTCGGACGTTCGGTGCTCCACCGGCGCGGATCCGTAACTGCGGGGTCGACGGTCACGGAAGGGGTATCCCTCCCCGCGGCGCCGCACGAGCGGAGCACGGCGACGGCATCGGCTCCGCCACAGGGCACCGCGTCGACTTTGTCCTGCGCGGTGCCGTGTGGGGCGCACTGGTTCGGGATTCAACCCCTGGATGCATCCAGCGCAGTGAGGGCATACCGGACGCTGTTCTGGAACACTGCGAGATGTCACTGCGGCTGGCGGATTGGCCCACCGAACCCGTCGGTGATCTCCCCATCGTGGACGACCTCGGGCGACGGCCTCGACCTGTGTCCCCGCCGTCTCCGGTACACCACCGACGCTGTTGACTACGTTTGAGGGCTAAAAAGTAAGCTAAGCTCGCTATTGTCTGCGTTTCACCCCGAACGAGGAGAGGCCCTGTGTTCTGGCCGCCGCACCGTACCGAGACCCGGGACTGGAACCCGCGTCATCGGCAGGGCTCGCGCGCCGACCGCACCCTCAAGACCGTCGACGTCTCGATCCCACCGAGGATCGGCTCCCTCGACTGCGACCTGGTCGGCACCGTCGCCCGCGCGCACGAGGAGGCGGTCATCGCCGTCGCCCGCCTCGAAGCGCGCTTCGGTGAGCACCTGGCACCGCTCTCGGACTTCCTGCTGCGCAGCGAGTCGGTGGCGTCGTCGAAGATCGAGCACATCGACGCCGGCTGGCGGGCGTTCGGCAAGGCCCTGGCCGGGGGCAAGGCAAGCGACGAGGCCAAGTCCCAACTCGCCGCCGTCAAGGCCCTGATCGCGATGGTCGACGCCGCTGGCGACGGCCCGATCACGCTCGACACCCTGCTCGGCGCGCACCGGCTGCTGATGACACCGGACTTCTACACCGCCCGCGACTCCGGTGCCGTCCGCGACGTGCAGAACTGGATCGGCGGCAGCGACTACACCCCGATCGACGCGCTGTTCGTGCCCCCGCCACCGGAACTCGTCGCCGAGCTGATGGCGGATCTGCTGGAGTTCGCCAACCGCACCGACCTGCCGATCCTCGCCCAAGCCGCGATCGCGCACGCCCAGTTCGAGTCCATCCACCCGTTCACCGACGGCAACGGACGCATCGGCCGCGCACTGATCAGCACGATCCTGCGGCGCCGCGGCCTGACCCACCGGGTCACCGTCCCGTTGGCGTCGGTGATGCTCGCCGACACCCGCCGCTACTTCAACGAGCTGACCAACTACCGCCGTGGTGGTGCCGACGGGTTCGTCGAGTACGTAGCCCGCGCCGCGATCGTCTCCAGCGAGGCCGCGCAGGACTCCGCCCGCGCGCTGGCCGAACTCCCCGACCACTGGCGGGATCTCGCTCGGCCGCGGAGCAACTCCGCCGACGAGAAAATCATCGACGCGCTGCTCGACACCCCGATCTTCAGCGCGGACACCGCGCAGCAGATCACCGGCACCACCGACGCGAGCACGTACCGCGCTCTCGGTCGGCTCACCGCGGCTGGGGTGCTCGAGGTGCTCTCGGAGAGCAAGCGCAACCAGATCTGGGCAGCCGTCGACGTGCTCGCCGAACTCGACGCCCTGAGCACCACCATCGGCAAGCGCACCACTGAGCACTTGTAACCGTTGCCCGGGCACCGCACCTGCGTGCCGTCGCCGAGGGGGCCGCCGGACCCTCATAGAACCCCTCGGATCCCGAGTAAAGTTCCTGAAATTCACTCGTATGAAACAAGTCTCGGACAGATCGGCACGAGCGCCCTGGAATGCCCCATCGTCATCGCGCCAGCCAACCCCGCGCTCACGTGCGGTCTCGCGCTGGACCTCGACGAGACCCGGCAGTTCACCCTGAGCCACCGGCCGTCCGGAGAAATCACCCAGGTTCACCCCCGGCCGTGCTCGGCAAGGAGAGCTGGTTCTGACGGCCGGATGAGGCTGATGCGCCGGAGGGGCTCGATCGACGGCGGCCGAGCATGGAGATCGCCATTCGCCTACTCGCCTCGAACGCGCGAGACTGGGAGAGAACATCGAGGTAGGCCGAAGCGGACCGCAATGACCGAGCGTGACGAGATCACCAGGCGAGAGATCGATGCTGAGTACGAACGCGTCCGGGTCACCTTCCACGGGTTACTTGACAGTGCCGACCCGGACGATTTCGACCGGCTCTCCAACGGCACCCGCTGGACGAATGAGCAACTGTTGTTTCACATGGTGTTCGGCTACATGATCGTGCAACGGCTACTCGTCTTGGTGCGATTGTTCAGTCGTCTCCCCAACGGCGTCGGCAGGGGCTTCGCGAGGTTGCTCAACGCCGCAACTGTCCCCTTCGATGAGATCAACTACCAGGGATCGCGCGCGGCCGCTCGGTATTTCAATCGGCACCGTATGGGCTGCAAGTTCGACCGGGTGATTGTGTCGCTGCGCCGAAGTCTGGCTACGGAGTCGGGGGCGAATTTGCGTCGCGGAATGCACTTTCCGGCGCGGTGGGATCCGTTCTTTACCTCCTTCATGACGCTCGAGGACGTTTATCGCTATCCGGCAAAGCACTTCGAGTTCCATCGGCGGCAATTGACGATCCATCCGGATCGCTGACTATGCGCCGATCCGTTGCGAGCTTCGGTGGTCACTACAGCAGCTCGTGGAACGGGCTGCTAATGATCGGGTTATGAAGCGATGAGCCGGGCTTGCGCGGTATGTGTAGGTGGCGAATGTACGGTTCCGCCGCGCTCAGCCCGCCGCTTGTCTCAGCGGAAGCGGCGGTCGCCGCCGGCAAGGATGACCACGCTCAGCCGGTGAGCGCTACGACGATCAGCCAGACCTTGACCGCGGACAGCAGCAACAGCAATACCAGGATCGGGATCAGCGCGACGCTGGGAACGACACTGAACAGGAACCCGCCCCCGCGCGTCGTCGCCGTACTCGATACTCCTCGTCGGCTCGTGGACCCGACTACCCAGCATCGCTGTGGCGACCCGGGCGGAGGCGATGCCAAGGCGGCAGATGCTGCGGACGATCCTCATCGATCGTGGGCCTCATCGTCCCGCACCCCCCGATGCGGCGGGCGGGTTCCGGTCCGGGACGGCGGAGCCAGCTACGCCGATGTTGCTGCCGCGACCCACCCCGGGGGTCTGCGGTGAGGATTGGTGCTGATCTGTCCTCCGGGCACCTCCCGCCCGGTCAGGTGGGGTCCGTCTCGGGTGCGGTGCCGGGGGTGTGTTCGAGCGCGGACAGGGAGGATTCGAGCAGGTCGGGTAGCTGCTCGACGTGGGGGACGGCGTGGCGGTCGGCGACGATCCCGAGGTCGAGGTGGCCGTCGGCGGTGGTGACGGTGATGCTCAACCCGTGCCCGGGCAGCAGCGCCGGCACCGGATACAGATGGGCCAGGCGTGCGCCGTCGAAGTACCGCGGCCGGGGCGGGCCGGGCAGGTAGGAGATCAGCACGTTGAACGGCGGCGGCACCCGGTCGGTGAACCGCCGGGCCGGGGCGAGCAGCCACGGGCTCAGGCTCACCGCGCTCAGCAGCAGGAACTGGGTGTGGTTCAGGGCGGCGACGACCCGATCGGTGCCGGCCAGCGCCGCGGTGATGCGGGCCAGCCGGGCGGCCGGGTCCGGCTCGTCGGTGGCCAGCTCGATCACCGTCGCCCCGGCGCCCGGTTCCGGGCCGCGGGGCCCGACCGCGGCCCGGCCCAGATCCAACGGCACCGGCAGCAGCGCCGTCACCGGGACGTGCGGCAGCGCGGAGCGGCCGAGCAGGTATGCGCGCAGCGCGCCGGCGCACATGGCGAGCACGACGGCATCGAGGGGGGTGTGGGCCGCCGCGGCGAGCCGGTGCAGGCGTACGAGGGGCCAGGAGCGGACCGCGACGGTGCGGGCGCGGCCGGCGTCGAGGTTGAACAGGGTCGGCGGGCTCTGCAGCGGCAGCGTCACCTGCCGCTCGCGCAGCCCGTCGGCGACGAACTCGGCCAGCGCCGGCACCATGGTGAGCAGATCGGTGCCGGTGCGCAGCCCGGCGCGCAGCAGGGCGGTCGGGGTGCGCCGGCGGGCCGGCGGGGGCGCGGCGACGGCCGGGCTCCACGGAGCCGGGCAGTTCCGGGTCGCGGGGTCGGTGGCCATGGCGCGGTGCAACAGCCGCAGCCCGGCCGGTCCGTCCGCCAGGGACAGATGGATCTTGGTGAACAGGGCGGTGCGGCCGTCGTCGAGCCCCTCGACGACGTGCACCTCCCACATCGGGT
>NZ_JAALEH010000092.1:0-23371 GCF_011058195.1 Rhodococcus sp. 14C212
CACCCCCACCGCCGACTTCCCCGCCGCCGTGGTCGACGCCCCGTGGGTCGACGAGACCCTCTCCCGTGCCGCCGCCGAACTCGCCGGCCACCTCCGCGAACCCGACGCGGCCCGCGCCCTCGCCGACGCCGGCTTCCGAGTCGACGGCCAGCCCGTCCCCCGCACCGACGCGGTTCCCTTCCCCCGCATCGAACAGACCCTGAACCGCGCCGCCCCGGCCGTGGCCGACATCCTCCTCGACCACCGGCGCGCACCCGTCGCACCCCGCACCACCACGATCCTCCTCGACACCTCCACGTCCATGGGAACCGTCGAGGGTGACGACACCCGTCTCGCCCACATCGCCACCGCCCTGGACCAGCACGTCGCCCGCTCGCCGGATGCCTCGACACTCGCCATGTGGATCTTCGCCCGCGACCTCGACGGCACCACCCCGTACCGCGCCGCGGTGACGCGCGGCACCCTCACCGCGGACCAGCGCACCGCGCTGACCGCTGCCCTGACCGCTGCCGACACCACCGACGGCTCCGCCGTCTACCGGTCCCTGGCCGCCGCCTACGTCGACGCCGTGCGCAACCACACCCCCGGCAGGCCGAACTCCGTCCTCCTGATCACCGACAGCGCCAACGACGACGACACCTCCCGCCAACGCATCCTCGACCTCGTCGCCGCCGCCGGCGACCTCGATCGGCCCGTCCGGATCGACGTCGTGGCGCTCGGCGACGACACGGACCGCAACACCCTGCAGACCCTCGCCGACCGCACCGGCGGTGCGCTCGTCCCCGTCGCCACGACCGACGGACCCGATCTCGCCGCCGCCCTCCGAAAGCTGATGTCCTGACACCCGTGATCCGCCTTCTCGTCGCGGGGACGTTCCTCGCCCTCATCTCCTTCTGGCTCCACCGCCGCCTCGTCCGAGCCCCCGGCCTGCGCGGCCGTTCGGCGATCGCCGCGAACACCGCCCTCGGCGTCCTCCTCGTCGTCGCTCTGATCGGTGCGCAGAGCGGCACGGCGCTCGACCCGCGCTGGGCCCGCCCGTTCGGATTCCTCGGCTGGACCTGGCTCGGCGTCGTGCTGTACCTGGTCCTCGGCACGCTCCTGATCGGGATCGTGTGCCTCGCGGCGCGAGCGGTACGCCGTTTCCGGGGCGACGCCCACCCGCCGGATCCCTCCAGGCGGCGCGCCCTGCAGATCGCGACGGGCGCGCTGACCGTCGCGGCGGTCGCCGCCGTCGGCTACGGCACGGTCGAGGCCGCTCGGCCCCGGGTCGTGCACACCCGGATCCCGCTGCGCCGGCTCCCGGCCGGATTCGACGGGTTGCGCGTCGCACTCGTCACCGACCTGCACGTCGGCCCGTCACGCGGTCGCGAATTCACCCGTCGCGCGGTGGACCTCGTCAACGCGCAGCAGCCGGACCTGATCGTTCTCGGCGGGGACCTCACCGACGGCACGATCGCGCTCGTCGGGCAGGATCTCGCTCCCCTCGCCGACCTGCGAGCTCCCCTCGGGGTCTACGGAGTCAGCGGCAACCACGAGTATTACGCCGACGACGCGCTGTCCTGGCTCGATTTCTGGGAAACCCTCGGCGTACGCACCCTCCGCAACGAACGAGTCGCCCTGGAGCGCGGTGGCGATGTCATCGATCTCGCCGGCATTCACGACTATTCGGCACCGGCCCCGAACGAAGCGGATCTCACCGCAGCGTTGCAGGGCCGCGATCCCGAGCGCTTCGTCCTCCTGGCTGCCCATCAGCCCCGGCAGGTGTTCGAAGCCCGCGACCACGGCGTCGACCTGCAATTGTCCGGGCACACACACGGCGGACAGATGTGGCCGCTCGGATACGTCGTGCCCCTGCAACAGCCGACGGTGACGGGCCTCGACCGGTTCGGCGACACCCTCGTGTACACCTCCCGCGGCACCGGTGCCTGGGGTCCGCCGGTGCGCATCGCCACCCCTCCGGAAGTGACAATTCTGGAACTGAACACTGCTCAGGGCTGATCTCTGCGTCCGTGGGTTTGGGTGTGGGTTTCGTGATTGAGTTGGTGACGGAGTGTTCGGTTATTTATTGTATTCCGTAGAGGTCGGAATTTTTTCAGGTGGTTCTTCGGGGCTGGGCCACCCACCGCCCAGCCCCGAAGATTCGCTCAGCTGCTGTAGGCCTCCAACGGCGGGCACGAGCACACGAGGTTCCGATCCCCGTAGGCCCCGTCGATGCGTCGCACCGCGGGCCACACCTTCGCGCGGCTCTGCCCCAGCGGATACACCGCGATCTCCCGGCTGTAGGGATGGGTCCAGTCCCCGACCAGGCACTGGGCAGTGTGCGGCGCGCCGCGCAGCGGGTTGTCGTCCGCCGGCCACTCCCCTGCCCCGACGCGATCGATCTCGCCGCGGATGGCGATCATCGCGTCGATGAACGCGTCGAGTTCGGAGAGGTCCTCGCTCTCGGTGGGTTCGACCATCAGGGTGCCCGCGACGGGGAAGCTCATGGTCGGCGCGTGGAAGCCGTAGTCCGCCAGCCGCTTGGCCACGTCGTCGACGGTGACCCCCGTATCCTTCGTCAGGGGGCGCAGATCGAGGATGCACTCGTGCGCCACCATGCCGTTCTCACCCGTGTACAGGACGGGAAAGTACTCGTCGAGCCGGCGCGCGATATAGTTCGCCGACGCGATCGCCGTCAGCGACGCCCGCCGCAGGCCCTGGGCCCCCATCAGCTTGATGTACGCCCACGTGATCGGGAGGATGGAGGCCGATCCGAACGGCGCCGCCGACACCGGCCCGCCGCCCCCGAGACCGGGTTCGGCCGGGTGTCCGGGCAGGAACGGCGCCAGGTGCGCGCGCACACCGATCGGCCCCACGCCGGGGCCGCCACCACCGTGCGGGATGCAGAAGGTCTTGTGCAGGTTCAGATGGCTCACGTCGCCTCCGAACTTGCCGGGACGCGCCAGACCGACGAGGGCGTTCAGGTTGGCGCCGTCGATGTACACCTGCCCGCCGGCGTCGTGCACGGCACCGCAGATGTCGGCGATCTCGTGTTCGTAGACGCCGTGGGTCGACGGGTACGTGATCATGATCGCGGCGAGACTTTCGGCGTGATCGGCGATCTTCGCACGCAGATCGTCGAGGTCGACGTCACCGTTGGACCGGCACGCCACGACCTCGACGCGCATGCCGGCCATGACCGCGGAGGCTGCGTTGGTGCCGTGTGCACTCGACGGGATCAGGCAGGTGTCCCGGTGCTCGTCGCCCCGGCTCAGGTGGTAGTGGCGGATGGCGAGCAGCCCGGCGTACTCGCCCTGGCTACCGGCGTTCGGCTGCAGGCTCACCGCGTCGTACCCGGTCACCGCGGCCAGCCACCCTTCCAGGTCGCCGATGAGCCGGCGGATGCCCGCGGTCTGATCCGCGGGGGCGAAGGGATGCAGCGCCGAGAACTCGGGCCAGGTGATCGCCTCCATCTCGGTGGCGGCATTGAGCTTCATCGTGCACGACCCCAGCGGGATCATGGTGCGGTCGAGCGCGAGGTCCATGTCCGACAGGCGGCGCAGGTATCGCATCATCGCGGTCTCGGTGCGGTACCGGGTGAACGCCTCGTGCTGCAGGTACGCGCTCGTGCGCGCGAGCTGCCGCGGCAGGGCGGGTGTGTCTCCGGCCGCGGTGTCCTCCGCGCCGAACGCGGCGAGGACCGCGGCCACGTCGGCGTCCCGGGTCGCTTCGTCGCACGAGATCCCGACGTGGTCCCCGTCGACGCGACGAACGTTGATGCCGGCCTCGAGCGCGGCCGCGACGACCGTGTCGGCGCGGCCGGGAACGCGGGTCAGCACGGTGTCGAAGAAGCTATCGTGCACCACGTCGATGCCGGCGGCCGTCAGCGACGCCGCGAGACGGGCGGCCCGGCCGGACACGCGGGTCGCGATCGCGGCCAGGCCCTCGGCTCCGTGGTACGACGCGTACATGGCGGCGAGCACCGCGAGGAGAACCTGTGCGGTGCAGATGTTGCTGGTCGCCTTCTCGCGCCGGATGTGCTGCTCACGCGTCTGCAGCGCCAGCCGGTAGGCCGGTGCGCCGTCGGCGTCGACCGATACACCGACGAGCCGGCCCGGCAGGTTGCGGGCATGGGCGGCGTGCACGGCGAGATAGCCGGCGTGCGGCCCGCCGAATCCCATCGGCACGCCGAAGCGCTGGGTGGTGCCGAAGCACGCGTCCGCGCCCTGTTCGCCGGGCGGGGTGAGCAGAGTGAGCGCCAGCAGGTCCGCGCCCACCGCGACGAGGGCCCCACGCTCGTGCGCCGCCTCGACGAGGGGGCCCGCGTCGAACACCCGGCCGGAGGCCCCCGGGATCTGCAGGACGACGCCGAAGAACTCCCCCTCCGGCAGGCCGTCGTCGACGAGGTTCGCGGTGACGATCTCGATCCCCAACGGTTCTGCCCGGGTCGCGAGGACCGCGGCGGTCTGGGCGAACAGGTCGGTGTCCACGACGACCCGCGCACTCCTGGACTTGCGGTTGGCGCGCTTGAGCAGCGTCATCGCCTCCGCGGCGGCGGTCGCCTCGTCCAGCATCGACGAGTTGGCGACCTCCATGCCGGTCAGGTCCGAGACCATGGTCTGGAAGTTGAGCAGTGCTTCGAGGCGCCCCTGGCTGATCTCCGGCTGGTACGGGGTGTATGCGGTGTACCAGGCGGGATTCTCGATGATGTTGCGCAGCAGCACCGGCGGGGTCAGCGTGCCGTAGTACCCCTGGCCGATCATCGATGTCGCGACGGTGTTCCGGCCCGCGAGTTCCTTCAGCGCCGTCAGCACCTCGTGTTCCGACAACGGCGCGTCGAGCGACTCGAGTCCGTCCGCGACTCCGTCGGCGCGGGCGTCGAGGATGCCGGCGGGCACCGCTTTGACGGCCAGCTCGTCGAGGGATTCGACGCCGATGACGTCGAGAATGCGGCGCAGTCCCGCCGCGTCGGGGCCGACGTGGCGGTCGGCGAAGGTGTACGTGGCGGCGTCGGTCATCGCGACTCCCTGAGGTCGGAGGTCCGCATCCGCGCAGGGGTCGCGCGGTGCGTGTCCTCCCCCTCTGTCGCGAGCTCGCCGGGGCGAGCGCCTGAGAGATTCGGTACCGGAGCGAGCCGGTCCTTTCCCCGTGGGCGGGTGGGTGCTCCCACCGCTTTCCAGAGACGTCGGTGCCCGTACGGTCCTCGATGCCTGAGAGATTGACGGGGAGGTGCTGCTCCTTCGGCGTCCGGAACAGGTCCGGAACTCTCCCGCACGGCGGCGACGTAGCACCGATTCTAGGGCACGGGGGCGCCCGGCAGCACCGAGGCTGCAGGTGTTTCGTGTGACGAGCGTCTAGCCGATCCGCCGATTGACGCGTTCGCGACGGCGGGAGGCCAGTTCGTCCTCGGGACGCTGCTCGACGTTGCCGCCGTCCAACCTCTCGGCCGGGAAGTCGGCGATACTGCCCGTCAACTCCCGCATCGCGCCGCTCACCGCGATCCCGAACACGCCCTGTCCGCCCTGCAGTAAATCGACCACCTCTTCCGGCGAGGTGCACTCGTACACGGTGGTGCCGTCGGAGAACAGGGTGATCTTCGCCAGGTCCCGCACTCCGCGTTCCCGGAGATGGTCGACCGCCACCCTGATGTTCTGCAGGGAGATGCCCGTGTCCAGCAGGCGCTTGACGATCTTCAGGACCAGAATGTCCTTGAACGAGTAGAGCCGTTGACTGCCCGAACCCGCCGCGCCGCGAATGGACGGAACGACCAGATTCGTCCGCGCCCAGTAGTCGAGCTGACGGTAGGTGATGCCGGCGATCTGGCAGGCGATCGGCACGCGGTAGCCGACGAGCTCGTCAGGCACCGAATCGTCCGGGAACAGACCCGGCTGCATCTCGTCGGCGTCGAGAGATGCCCGTGACGGGGCTGCGCGGTCGACGGCGTCGAAGCTGAGCTGCTGTCCCTGCGGCCGATCTCCCACTGTTGTGACTCCCTCTCGCGTGCACAGGCGTGCCCCGGAACGAACGACGGGCGGATCCCCCACCCCATCCGATCGTCGAGCGCCCGCTTGACCCACCGAGTCGATCCGTAGCGATTCACTCAGCGTACGCCCCGTGCGAAAAGTTGGGCAGCAACACGCCGACCGGACGACGATCTTCCGGTCCTGTACCACTCGTCGCAGAGCGCGCCCCGGCCACCGTGACCGGGAGTCGCGACAGAACCTCGGCGACGTTCGACGATCAGCCGTCCGTCGCCTTGAAGTCGTCGGGGGACACGGATTCGAGAAACTCCTTGAACTTCTCGACCTCGTCCTCCCGCTCATCCGGCATGACGAGGCCCGCTTCCACCAGCACCGGCTCCTCCACGAAGACCGGCGCGCCGATGCGCAAGGCTACAGCGACCGCATCGGAAGGACGGGACGACACGCGCAGACCGCCGTCGAAGATGAGATCGGCGTAGAACGTCCCCTCTTTGAGGTCCACGATCCGGACCTCCTGGAGGGTGCGGCCGAACGCATCGACCAGATTCTTGATCAAGTCGTGCGTCAGCGGCCGGACCGGCTCGACACCCTGCTGTTCCAGCGCTATCGCCGTGGCCTCCATCTGGCCGATCCAGATCGGCAGATACCGATCACCGTCGACCTCGCGCAGCAGGAGGACAGGCTGATTCTGCGGTTGCTCGACCCGAATCCCCACTACTCGCATCTCGCTCATCGAGCCGCCTCCCATCCCTGCTGTGCGTCGGTGGCGAACCGTCCGCCGATATCCCCCTGAATTCTAGTGCCAACGAGCCGCCGTCGTCAGAGTCGACGCTACGGCTGCCACACTCACCGATCGAGAGCGCCCCGAACGGCCGCCTTGACGAGGCACGTGTGCATCGTCAACGACAACGCCGCCAATTCCCGCACCATTTCCTCGGCCCGGGCGCGCGCCCCGACGTCCCGGCCCTTCGCGACCGGACCGGCGATCTGCGCCACCAGGCCCGCCTCCCGGTCGGCCGCGAGCTTGAAGGCACGCAGGTGCCGGACCTCGAGGCCGAACTCGGACATGGCCTTGGCGGTGCGAGCCAGCAGCACCGCGTCCTCGTCGAAGAAGCCGGCCGCGCCGGGCGCGATGAGCCCGGCGCGGATCAGCTCCGTGAGAAAGGACGATTCGATGCCCGCCCGCCGGCACAGGTCCTCCCGGCCGACCCGCACCTCCCGGTCCGTGCGCAGATCCTCCGGCGACACCTCGCCCGGCGCCACCGCCAGGGGCCGGGGCCGCTTCGGGCGGCTCTCCACCGAACCCACCGTCGCGACACCGCGGTCGATCGCCTCGAGCTGTTCCTTGATCACCTTCAGCGGCAGGTACTGGTCCCGCTGCGCGGTCAGCACGTACCGCAGGCGTTCGCAGTCCGCGATCGAGAAACGTCGATAACCCGACGGGGTGCGTTCCGGACTGATCAGTCCCTCGGATTCGAGGAAGCGGATCTTGGAGATCGTCACGTCCGGAAATTCGGGACGTAGCCGATCGAGCACGGACCCGATCGACATTCCCCCCGGTGACGGCTGGCGGGCAGCGGTCATCAGCTACCCGTGCCCTGCGAACCCCGCGGGCCGGTGAGGAACACCAGCCGGAACTTTCCGATCTGTACCTCGTCGCCGTTCGCGAGGACCGCCGAGTCCACCGGCTCGCGGTTGACGTAGGTGCCGTTCAGGCTTCCCACATCGACGACCTGGAACTCGCCCTCGTCCTGACGGAACTCGGCGTGCCGGCGGCTCACCGTCACGTCGTCGAGGAAGATGTCGCTGTCCGGGTGACGCCCGGCCGACGTCGTCGGCTGATCGAGCAGGAAACGCGACCCGGCGTTCGGGCCACGCTTGACGACGAGCAGCGCCGATCCTGTGGGAAGCCCCTCGACCCCCGAGACGGGGGCCTCGGTCGTCCCCGTGCCCGCGCCGGTGGTATCGAGTTCGTTCAGGAAGTCGGCACGAAACACCGAAGTGGTTTCCGCAGGGGTTTCCTCGTAGCCCGCGTTGCCGTTCTCGCTCACCGTATCTCCTTATCCGTTCGGCCCTTCGGGATCGCTCCCCCTGGGCCGCAGTTTCGTTCAGCCACGATCACTTCCGGTACGGACCCGCGCCCCGACCCGGCACACGCCTACCGTTGACCGTACCCTGCACAACGTCCTTCGTGCAGGCAGACGCGGTCCCGGCCGGACGCGGCGTCAGTTCTGCGTGATCGCGCGGTACCCGTCCGCGTCGAGCGTGCTCGCCAGAGCGGCGTCGAGCTCGTCCTTGCTGCCCACCTCGAGGTCCACCAGCCAGCCGCCCTCGTACGGATCGCTGTTGACGAGCTCGGGATTGGCATCCAGATCCGGGTTCACCCCAACGACTTTCGCCGTGAGCGGCGCGAACACGTCGGAAACACTCTTGGTCGACTCCACCTCGCCGAACGAATCGCCCGCGGTGATCTCCGCTCCGGTCTCCGGCAACTGCACGAAGACGACGTCGCCGAGCTGCGACTGGGCGTAGTCCGTGATGCCGACGCGCGCAGTCGCGTCACCGGTTCGGCGAACCCACTCGTGCTCCGCCGTGTAACGCAGATCGGCGGGTGTTCGGAACTCACTCACGACAGGTCCTTTCGGGCAGCGACATTCGCGTGGAACGCCGGGTTCAATTACCGGGCTGAGAGTATTGTCGCGGCTCGATCTCCCGCAAGGCGGGCACGTCGACCTGCGGCGACTGTTCGATCTGTACCGACCCGCCCGCGCGCGCCACCGTGTCGACCACGCCGCCGGGGATGTTCAGAGCCGCCGCCAGCGTGGGCGCGTCCCCGATCGCGGCGACGGTATAGGGCGCCGCGATCGATCGATCGTCGACGACCAGCGCACCGGCGGTTCCGCCCACCCAGGAGTCCACGCCGATACGGGCGACGGCGCCGCCGGTCCCGGAGACCTGGACGGCCTCCGCCCCCGCGGCGCGCAGCTCCTGGATCGTGTCGAGGAGGACTTCCGGACCCACGCCGCGCCGAGGGTCGGAGATGGTCAAGATCACTCCCGGACCGGCCGCCGGGGAGGTGCCCACCTGGATCTCCAGGGCCGACAGGCGCTGCTGCGCCTCGGCGAGCGCGGCCTCGGACCCGTTCCGTTCCAGGCTCCCCAGCGTCTGCTCCAGGGTGGTGATTTCCTGCCGCAGCTCCGCCTCGCGCCGATTGAGGTTGTCGAGCACCACCAGCAGGTCGGCCGGACGGGCGGAGTCGAGCGCGTCGCCCGAACCGGTGTTCCTGACCTGTGTGGCGATTCCCGCGCCCAGCACCACCATGAGCAGCGCCGCCAGGGCGGAAAAGACGATCCGCGATCGGCGCGCCGACCCGCTCTCGGCCGGTTCGTGCCGTTCGTGCTTGCCCTCGTGCATCCGGCTACGCCCCGAACAGTCTGCGCCGCAGCGCGGATGCATTGCCGAAGATCCGGATACCGAGGACCACGACGATCGCGGTGGACAGCTGGGTGCCCACGCCGAGCTGGTCGCCGAGCCAGACGATCAGTGCGGCGACGAGCACGTTGAAGACGAAGGAGACGACGAACACCTTGGCGTCGAAGATCTCGTCCAGATAGGCGCGAAGTCCCCCGAAGACCGCGTCGAGCGCGGCGACCACCGCGATGGGCAGGTAGGGCTGGACCACGTCGGGAACCTGGGGGCTGAAGATCACACCCACGGCGATGCCCACACCGAGGGCCAGCACCGCATAGAGGGCGTATCCGCGCTTGGTCGCCACAGTCTTCACCGCTCTCCCGTTTCCCGTGCCGCTGCGACGTCGCGTACCGAGGCGCCCGGCAACGCGAGGTCCGTCGCCTCCGTGATGGTGAAACCTACCCCGTACAGCTGTTGCACCCCGGACATACGCAGGTAGGCGTCGCTGACGACGAAGCCGGTCTGCAGATCGGCCGGGGACCCGACGGCGGCGACGGTGTAGGGCGAGAAGACCGGCTGGTTGTCCACGAGCATCGCTCCCCCGGCCTGCCGGACCGTGACACCGGGACCGACCCGTACCCCGTTGATCGCGACGGCCTCGGCCCCGCTTGCCCAGAGGGCGTTGACGACCGACTGCAGGTCGCGGTCGAGGATCACCGAGGTGCTGCGGGCACGGTCCTTCTCCGCGGAGTCCGTCAGGTCGGGGCGCGAGGTGGGATCGGCGAGGGTGACGGTGATCCCGGGGCCGCGCACGGGAGCCGCGGCGGCGGCCTCCTCGGCTCGGGCGAGCCGGTCGAGCACCGCCGTACCCTGTTCGTCGTCGGCGAGCACCTCGATGCGGCGCAGTTCCACCTGGGTGGCCAGGTCGTCGCGGGTGGCCGCGAGGACGTCGTTGCGGTCCTCGGCGGTGCGGACCGTGGCAAGGATCTCGTTGCGTGCCTGATCGCTACCGAATTCCCGCTCGATGTTCTGGGCGTAGGCCACTCCGAGGACGAGTCCGGCGAGCAGGCCACCGAGGACCAGCCAGAGCCCGACGCCGACCCGGGTGGGCCGGGCGTGGCCGACGGCGCGGTCGTGCGCCGCGGCCGCGTAACCGGGGTCGAGGTGGTCCTCGAGAAGCGCCTTGAGCAGCGACGGCACGGGGTTGCGGCGGATCTGCTCCCAGTTGCGGTTCATTCGGTGGCAGGCCCTCCCGAGGTGGGTACCGCACGGGCCGTCCGCACCGCCTGCGACAGGTAGAGCACTCCCGTCCACACGTAGAGGGCAGTCCCCCAGAGGAGGGCGGCCCAACCGGCGGGCGCGAGGACGCCGGCCGCGGCGGGAAGCGCTTCCGCGGCCAGCAGGAGCGGCAACGCGAACATCAGCAGGAAGGTGGCGCCCTTACCCAGGTACAGCACCTCCGGTGGCGGCAGGCCGCGGCGACGGTAGACGGCCAGGGTCGGGGCGAGGACCAGCTCCCGGCCGATCAGAACCGCGGCGATCCACCACGGCACGATGCCGCGGGCCACCAGGGCGAGGAGGGTGGTGACGACGTAGAGGCGGTCGACGAGCGGATCCAGCACCGCGCCGAGCCGCGAGGCCTGGTCGAGCAGCCGCGCGAGCTTGCCGTCGGCCCAGTCGGTGATCCCGCTGAGCATGAGGACCGCAAGCGCCCATCCGTCGGCGTGCCGGACGAGGACCAGATAGAGGAAGATCGGGATGCCGACCAGGCGGACGAGGCTCAGCACGTTGGGGACGGTGACGATGCGGTCGGATCGGGCCGACGCACCAGCCGTCGTCGCGTCGTTCATCGTCCGTCCTGTCGCTCGGGTGGGGTCGGTTCCGACAGCCTTGCACACGCCTCGTCGCCGCCGGCCGGCCGACTCGTCACCTCCACGCGAACACGGGCTGTTCCAGGTCGTCGATGCGGGTGCTGCGGCGGTGGAGCACGACTTCACGGAACTGGTACACCACCGCCGCGGTGGGGGCGTGGACGAGATGTCCCCGGAACGGCCACTGGATCACCGGCTTGTCCGATTCGGGTATGGCGACGAACCGGGGTTCGCTGTCGAGCTCGGATGCGGTGACGGCATAGAGTGCGGCCACCTCGTCGGGGTTGGGCACGAGATCGTCGATACCGGCATCCGCCCAGACCACGTACGGGGAGATGACGTAACCCGAGCGGGTGATGTAGTCGTCGAGGCGGCCGAGAATGCCGCCGGGATCGGTGCGCAGGCCCAGTTCCTCGTGCAGCTCGCGCAGCGCGGCCACGTCGGGTGCCTCCCCGTCGTCGAGACGTCCGCCCGGCAGGGCGAACTGGCCGGGGTGAGCTCGCAGGCGGGTCGGGCGGCGGGTGAGCGGCACGACCGGGTTGCCGTGCCCGTCGTCGAGTACGGCGACGACCACCGCCGCGTGGCGCCGGCCTTCCAGCGGCAGGGAGCGGGGTTCGAACGCGGCGAGCGCCGACCCGATCTCGGTCGGGTCCAAGGGGTTCCGGACGGTCATGGCCTCGACATTAGGGGGTGGGGACTGCGATTCTGCGCATGGATCGCCGAATCGGTCCGCCCCGTGGGTCCACCCGGTGCATAGTTGTCCGAGGAAACGAACGGATCCAGGGGTACACGAGGACGTGAGCATGCAGCGCACCACCCGACCGATGGCCGAGGTCCGACAGGGAGTCGCGGACCGGGTGGTGGGCCGGGCCCGGGAAACCGACCTCCTGCTCGCCGCCATCGGCGCGGGGCGCGACGTGCTGCTCGAGGGGCCACCGGGCACCAGCAAGTCCACCCTGCTCGGGGCCATCACCGCCGAGCTCGGCAGTCCGCTGATGTTCGTCGAGGGGAACGCCGATCTCACGCCGGCACGCCTGGTGGGCTATCACGATCCGGCGCGGGTGCTGTCGGAGGGCTACCACGAGGACAACTTCGTGCCCGGCCCGCTGGTGGCGGCGATGCGAGCCGGCGGGGTGCTCTACCTCGAGGAGTTCAACCGCTCGCCCGAGGACACACTGAACAGCCTGTTGACCGCGATGGCGGAGCGGCGGATCACGGTGCCGCGGGTGGGCACGGTCGAGGCCGATCCGGCGTTCCGCGTGGTGGCCTCGATGAACCCGTTCGACAACATCGGCACCGTCCGGTTGTCGATGAGCGTGCACGACCGGTTCTGCCGGCTGTCGGTGGACTATCAGGACCCACAGGCCGAACGCGAGATCGTCGTCCGGCGCACCGGGTGCGGGTCGGCCCGGCTCGTCGCCGACGCGGTAGCTCTCACCCGCGCCACGCGCGGGCACCCCGATCTGCGCGGCGGGTCCAGCGTCCGCGGCGCGATCGACTTGACGCTGGTCGCGATGCAGCTGATCGACATGCGGGACGTGCGTGGTGAGCTGCCGGACTCGACCGACCCGCCGCGCGATCTGCTGCCGGACTACACCGGCGCTGTGCTCGACGCCCTGCTGGTGGCTCTGTCCGGGCGGATCGCGGTGGACGAGGTCGCCGAAACCACACCCGAGGCGGTGTTGCGGGAGATCTGGGAGGACCATTTCCTCCTCCGCCCCAGCACCGCGTCCCCCGGTTGAAGAGCCGTCCCCGCGGACGGCCCCGTGCACCGGCGCACCCAGCGCCACTCCACCGGTCGGGGAAAACCGTTCCGGCGCAAGCCGAAGCAGCTGTCGAGGGCCCCGACGCTGTACGAGAACCGAGGTAGCGGCCAGGGTGTGGCGATGGTCGGCGGTCCGCATCGTCAGGGGCGCAGCCCCGGAACGGGTCCCGGTGCGGGTACCGGGACGACCGACGAGCCGGCCGAGATGCTGACACTGGCCGACCTCGATGCGTCGGGCCCCGCCGCCGACGCCGAGGTCCGACGCCGGGCCCGCGAGATCGCTGCGCGCCTGTCCGTGCCGCGCCCGCGGCACCGTCGCCTGCCGCGGCGGGGCGTCGGCAGACTGCGAACCCTGCCGTATCAGGACGGCGCCGAGGAACTCGACCTCGACCGCACCGTCGAGGTACTCGCCGAGGACCCGTTCGCGCGGTCGACCGATCTGATGATGCGGGACCGGATCCGCGACCGCCGGAAGGTGGTGCTGGTCGTCGACATCTCCGGGTCGATGCGCGGAGAACGCATCCGCACCGCCGCGGCCGCGGTGGGTGCCGTGGCCGGCGAGCTCGGCCACGACGATCTGGCGGTGGTGGCGTTCTGGTCCGAAGCCGCGGTGCTCAGCGCTCTCGGTGAGCCGGTCTCCCCCTCCCGGCTGGTTGATCTGCTGCTCCGGATCCCGAGCAAGGGTCTGACGAACGTCGGCTTCGCGCTCGAGGTGGCGGCGCGTCAGCTCCGGGACGTACCCGCCGACGAAGGACGGGTGCTGTTGCTGTCCGATTGTGTGCACAATGCCGGGCCCGATCCGCGGACCGCCGCCTCCCGGCTCCCCCGGCTCGACGTGCTCGCCGACATCTCCGGCGAACACGATCTGCTCACCGCCCGCGACCTCGCTCACGCCGGGCGTGGGCTTGCCCTGCCGATCCGGGGCCACCGCGACGTCGCTGCGGCCATCTCTCGCGCGTTCGGCGCCTGACTGTCTGGTTTTCGTCGAGGTGGGTTGTTCGGTGGGGTGTGTGGAGTTGTGGTGGAGTTTGGAAAATTTTTCTGTTCCGTACTTGTCGGATTATGTAGGCCGGACTTGGGTGCGCCGGGCTGCGTTCTTCTGGGAATTCTGTTGTTCCGTTTGCTTCGAATTCAGACCTGGCGGTACCGCAGGGTGCCCGCTCCCCTCCCCCTCTCGTGTCCGAGGGCGCACCGTTCGGACGGGCGGGAGAAGCGTGCCGTCGTGGCTCGCTCACGCCCGGTCCACGTCCAAGCACAGGATCGCCGAGTCGCTCAGGCTTCCCAGATACAACCGCCCGGCATGCTCGGCGACGCCCGTCACCTGGCCGAAGGGCACATCCCGGCACTCGAAGTCGTGAAGCACCCGGCCGTCCTCCCCCACCCCCAGCACCCAGGTCGTGCGAGCGGGACGAGCCAGGCGCGCCACCGGCAGTCGCCACAACGCCCGGCGTATTACGGGTGGGCTGCCTCCGAGCCGGTCGAGAACACCATTGCGGGGCGCAACCATCGCCACCCACAGCCGGCCGCCGCGCGCCCGGGAGACGTTGTCCGGCGTTCCCGGAAGGTTCGTCATCAGCGGACGCGGCGCGTGGGGGACGCGGACCGGCAGTCCGGTCAGGCAGTAACCGCCGGTTTCGGCGAACAGGACAGAGGATTCGTCCTCGGTGAGAGTGATGCCGTTCGGGAAGTGGAGACGGTCGAGTACGACATGAACCGAACCGTCCGGGTCGCGGCGCAGCAGTCGGCCGCTGCCGCGGTGCTCGAGCAGGGCGCCCACGTAGTGGTCCAGACCGTGGCGGGTGCTGGACTGGGTGAACCAGACGGTGCCGTCCCGGGCGGCGGTGGCGTTGGAACAGAACGTCAGAGGCCGACCGTCGACCACGTCGACCAGGGTCCGGACGGTCCCGTGGCGGACGTCTACCTGCAGGAGACCACGGTGCGCGTCGCAGACGAGGAGATCGCCGTCCGGTAGCACTTCGAGGCCGAGGGGCCTTCCGCCCGTCTCCGCGACGGTGTCTTCGGTGCCCGTCCCGGGGTCGACTCGCAGGATACGACCATCCTCGACACCGCACAGCACCCTTCCGTCCATGTCGACGACCACGTCCTCAGGGCCGCGGCCGCTCAGCGGGATGCGAGTGAAGGCGGGAAACGGGTCGTCGCCGGCGCGCCGGCGCGCACGTGGCGGTGGGGGCGGCAGGTGTCGGAGAGCGGGCTCGAGTGGCATCTTGCGCATCGGCGGCATGGAAGGATCCTGCCGGGTGGGCCCATGCCGCCCGCGTTCAGCTCTCCAGGCGCTTCTTCAGACCGGTGAGCGTACTGTCGACCAAGCCCTTGATCACCCGATTCCGCAGGAAACCGGGCAGCGGCAGGTTGTGATGGATGGTCAGCTCGTACGTGACGGAGGTGCTGGCCGGACCGACCGCATCGAGTTGGTAGCGGCCCTCCTGACCGGTCTGCAGGCGTCCTTGGAGCATCGACCAGCTCATGCCGTCGTCGCGGTGCCGGTAGGTGAGGGTGTAGCTGTCGGTGCCGACGGTGGCCGACGCCTTGAACCGGGCGGTACGCGGCAGTCCGGTCTCCTCGTCGACCTCGAGCACCTCGGCCTCGAGGATCTCGGGGATCCACTCGGTCTGGCTCTCGAGGTCGCGGATGGTCGCGAGCACGGTGTCCAACGGTGCCTCGACCTGGACGGTCTTGGTGGCGCTGTCAGTGGGCATGCTCGCGCTCCCCGTAGTAGCCGAGCCGGAGCAGGGCGGTGATCTCGCTGATCAGCGGCATCCGCGGGTTGGTGCGGTTGCTCAAGTCCTGGAAGGCGGTCATCGCCAGCTCCGGCAGGGCGGCGAGGAACTCGTCCTCCGCGATGCCGATCTCCTTCAGAGTGCGCGGCACGCCCATGCGGCGGAGCAGATCCTCGACACCCTGGAAGAGCCGGCGGCGGCTCTCCTCGGGTTCGTGGCCGCCGAAAACGATCCGCCCGAGCTGGGCGTACTTCTCGGGCGCGACGTACGCGGAGTAGCCCGGAGCCGGCATGAACTTGGTCGGCAGGCTGGCGTTGTAGCGCAGGGTGTGGGGCAGGAACACCCCGTTCACCCGGCCATGAGCGATGCCGAACCTGGCACCGACGGAGTGCGCGAGTGCGTGGTTCGTGCCGACGAAGGCGTTCGAGAAGGCGAGTCCGGCGAGAGTGGCGGCATTGGACATGTCGGTGCGGGCGGACAGATCGTTCGGATCGTCGTACACCCGCGGCAGCGCTTCGAAGATCAGGCGCGCCGCCTGGACACAGAACGCATCGGTGAAGGGCGAGGCGAAGATGGAGGCCACCGCTTCCAGCGCGTGGGTCAGCGCGTCGATGCCGGTGTCCACGGTCAGGGTGCGCGGCATCGAGAGGGTGAGCATCGGGTCCACGACCGCCATATCCGGAACCAGCGAGTAGTCGACGAGGGTCTCCTTGCGGCCGGCGACCGTGAGGACGGCCGCGGGTGAGACCTCCGATCCGGTGCCGGCGGTGGTGGGGATTGCCACCAGCCGCAGCTTGTGCGGATCCTGCGGGTACTCCGCCATGCGCTTGCGGGGGTCGAGGAACGGCAGCGTCAGCCCCGCGAGATCCTTCTCCGGGTGTTCGTAGAACAGCCGGATCGCTTTCGCCGCGTCGATCACCGACCCGCCGCCGATGGCGATGAGCAGGTCCGGCGGGTTCCCCTCGAGCAGCGCGACGCCGCGGCGGATGGTGGCCTCGTCCGGTTCCGGTTCGACCTCGCTGAACACCTTGATGTGCTCCGCGCGCAGGTGGGCGCGCAGCTCGTCGACCACTCCCCGCTGTTCGCTCAACGCGTCGGTGACCACCACGACGCTGGTGCAGGGGACGTCGCGGAGGTTCTCGAGGGCACCGGCATTGAAGTAGGTGTTGGAAGGCACGCGGAACCACTGCGGCGGAGTGCGCCGGTGCGCGACGGTCTTGATGTTGAGCAGCTGCTGGTAGTTGACGTTCTCGGTGGTGCTCGATCCGCCCCACGTGCCGCAGCCCAGGGAGAAGGTGGGGGTGAGGTTGTTGTAGATCCCGCCGAGCGCGCCGACCGCGGTCGGGGCGTTGACGAGAATCCGGCCGGTGCGCACGGCCAGACCGTAGGCGTCGATGACCGCCGGATCGGTGGCGTAGATGGCAGAGGTGTGACCGAGACCGCCGTGTTCGGTGACGAGCACGGCGGCGTCGATGCCGTGCTGGACGTCGCGGGCGCGCACGAGACCGAGGACGGGCATCAGCTTCTCCTGCACCAGCGGGTGCGCCGCGAGCTGGTCGAGGTCGGACGGCAACGGCGCCAGGAGCACCTTGACCGCCGGATCCACGGTGAAGCCCGCGCGGGCGGCCAGTTCGGGAGCCTGCTGGCCGAGCGCGGCGAGGTTGACCTTGTCGCCGCAGCCGAACGCGAACTCGGCCACCGCGGCGGCCTGCTCGTCCGTGAGTACGTGCGCCCCCATCCGCTCGAACTCGGCGACGGTGGCGTCGTAGATCTCGTCGTCGATGATGCAGGTCTGTTCGGCGGGGCAGATCACGGAGGCATCGAAGGTCTTCGAGATGAGGATGTCGACGACGGCGCCCTCGATGTCGGCCGTGCGGTGCAGATAGATCGGGGCGTTGCCGGGTCCCACGCCGAGCGCGGGCTTCCCGGCCGCGTTGGCGAGGGAAACGATCTTCTGCCCGCCGGTGACCCAGATGAAGTCGACCCGAGGATGCTTGAACAGGTAGTGGGTGACCTCATGGGCGGCGTCGGGAATGACCTGCAGCGCGCCGGGGGGCATACCGGCCGCTTCTGCTGCCGCGCGCAGGATCTCGACCGTGCGTTCGCACGACCGCACGGCGAAGGGCGAGGGCCGGAAGATGACGGCGTTGCGGGTCTTGGCCGCGACGATCGCCTTGTAGAGCACCGTGGAGGTGGGGTTGGTGACCGGGGTGATCGCCAGGACGACGCCGATGGGTTCGGCGACGCGGACGATGCTACGCTCGACGTCCTCCTCGATCACGCCCACGGACTTCTTGTCCTTGAGGTAGTCGTAGAGGAACTCGGTGGCCACGTAGTTCTTGACGACCTTGTCCTCGAAGACGCCGAATCCGGTCTCCTCGATCGCCACCGATGCCAGTTCCGCGGCCGCCCGGATGCCGGCCTGCGCCATGGCTTCGACGATCGCGTCGACCTGTTGCTGGTCGAGTGTGCGGAACTCGGCCGCCGCGGCGGTCGCCGCGTCGACGACCGCGTCGATCTGCTCGTGCCGGACCGAGCCGGTGTCGACGGCGGAAGTCGCCTCCGCCGTGGCGGCGTCGCCGGTGCTGTTGACGGCCTGGGATTCGGTGCCGATCCGGGTTTCGGTCATGTTGTCTCCTCGGACTGGAGATGCCCGTCGCGCCTCGGTGTGGCCGCGGCTCCTTTTCGCGACAGTACTCGCGGCCCGAGGTGTTGACTGCGGTCTTTGGACCCTGACCGTGGGCCTTTCGCGGGGGCTACCGCTCCCGCACCCGGGGGCGGTCGGTTCCGGGGTGAGCCGCGGAGGGTGGCCCCACGCGAACGAGGCGGTCCCGGTAATTCGGGACCGCCTCGTCGTGGGTCGGGCTGACAGGATTTGAACCTGCGACCACTTGACCCCCAGTCAAGTGCGCTACCAAGCTGCGCCACAGCCCGTCCGCGCTCTCGTCGAGCGCTCGTTGAGATTACAACAGGGACGGACTGATTCACCAATCGCCTGGTCAGGACCGTTTCGGGTGCTACTTGCCGCGGCGGTCCCGTTTCTCGCGCACGCGCACGGAGATCCGTACCGGGCTGCCCTCGAAGCCGAACTCCTCGCGCAGCCGCCGCTCGAGGAATCGGCGGTAGCCGGCCTCGAGGAATCCGGTGGTGAACAGCACGAAGGTCGGCGGCCGGGTGCCGGCCTGGGTGGCGAACAGCACCCGCGGCAGGCGGCCACCGCGCATCGGCGGCGGAGTCGCGGCGACGATCTCCTTGAGCCAGGTGTTGAGCCGGCCGGTGGAGATGCGCTTGTCCCAGGACTCGAGGGCGGTCTCCATGGCCGGCACGAGCTTCTGCACGGCCCGGCCGGTCTTGGCGGAGATGTTCACACGCGCCGCCCACGGCACGCGCAGCAGATCGCGTTCGATCTCCCGGCCCAGCTCGTAGCGACGGTCCTCGTCGACGAGGTCCCACTTGTTGAAGGCGATGACGAGGGCGCGGCCCGCGTCGGCGACCATCGAGATCACCCGCTGGTCCTGCTCGGTGATGGGCTCGGAGGCGTCGATCAGCAGCACCGCCACCTCGGCGGCCTCGATGGCGCCGCGGGTGCGCAGCGAGGCGTAGAACTCGGCCCCGGAGGCGGTGTTGACGCGCTTGCGCAGGCCGGCAGTGTCGACGAACCGCCATGTCTTGCCGCCGAGCTCGACGAGGGAGTCCACCGGGTCGACCGTCGTGCCGGCGACGTTGTGTACCACCGACCTTTCGTCGCCGGCCAGCTTGTTGAGCAGGCTGGACTTGCCGACGTTGGGCTTGCCGACCAGCGCGACACGACGCGGGCCTCCCCCGCCGGTGCCCTCGCGTGGGGTCTGCGGCAGCACCGAGAGCAGCTCGTCGAGCAGGTCCCCGGTGCCGCGGCCGTGGGTGGCCGACACCGAGTACGGCTGCCCCAGGCCCAGCGACCACAGGGCGGCCGCTTCGGCCTCGACGCGGTCGTCGTCGACCTTGTTCGCGACGAGCAGCACCGGCGTCTTGGAGCGGCGCAGGACCTTGGCGACGGCCTCGTCGACGGCGGTGGCGCCGACGGTCGCGTCGACGACGATCAGGATCGCGTCGGCCGTGCGCATCGCAATCTCCGCCTGCCGCGCGACGGACTGTTGCAGGCCCTTCGCGTCGGGCTCCCAGCCGCCGGTGTCCTGCACCATGAATCGGCGGCCGTTCCAGTTGGCCTCGTACGAGACGCGGTCGCGGGTCACGCCCGGCACGTCCTCGACGACCGCTTCGCGGCGGCCGATGATGCGGTTGACCAGTGTCGACTTGCCGACGTTGGGTCGTCCGACCACGGCGACGGTCGGCACGGGCACGAACTCCTCGAGTTCGTCTGCCCCGGCGAGCTCGAGGTCCCAGTCCGCTTCCTCCGACCAGGTGCCGTCGCCGGCGAATTCCGTCACGTCCTCGCTCACAGGGTCGCTCCCGTCTGCTCGGCGACCACGGCGGCGAGCGCGGCGATCACTTCGTCGATGTCCATGTCGCTCGTGTCGACGACGACCGCGTCGTCCGCCGCGCGCAGCGGGGACACCGCGCGGGTGGAGTCGAGGTGGTCGCGGCGCTGCACCGCGGCGAGCACCGCCTCGTAGTCGTCGCCGCGGCCTTCGGCGATGTTCTGCTGGTTGCGCCGCTGCGCACGGGCCTCGGCGGAGGCGGTGAGATAGATCTTCACGTCCGCGTCGGGGAACACGACGGTGCCTATGTCGCGGCCCTCGACGACGATGTGCCCGGCGTCGCGGCCGATGCGCTGTTGCGCTGCGACGAGGGTCCGTCGCACCGCGGGGACGGCGGAGACGGCGGAGACGGCGCCGGTGACCTCGCCGCCGCGGATGATCTCGCGTACGTCCTCCCCGGCGAGCCGGATGTCCTCGACCTCCGGGTCGGTGCCGATCGACCAGGGCAGGGACGTGGTGGCGGCGGCGATAGCGGCGGGATCGGTCAGGTCCGCCCCCGCGCGCAGGGCGTGCAGGGTCGCGACCCGGTACATGGCGCCGGTGTCGAGGTAGGCGGCGGCGAGGCGGCGGGCGAGGCGCTTGGAGACGGTGGACTTGCCGGTACCCGACGGACCGTCCATGGCGACGATCAGGGAGCTCACAGGCCCACCGCCTGGTAGAGGCCGCCGACTTCCTTGCGACCGAGCACCCGCAGGGTGCCGGGTCGCTGGTCGCCGAGCGCGACGGGTCCGATGTCGGTGCGCACCAGGCGGATCACGGGGTGGCCGACGGCGTCGAGCAGGCGGCGCACGATGTGCTTGCGGCCCTCGTGCAGTTCGAGGCGGACGAGGGACTGACCCTCGTTGACCTGCAGGAGCGCGAAGGAGTCGACCTTGGCGGGGCCGTCGTCGAGTTCGACGCCGGCGCGCAGCTGCTTGCCGATACCGCGCGGGAGGACGCCCTTGACGGTGGCGAGGTAGGTCTTGGTCACCTCGTAGGAGGGGTGCATGAGCCGGTGGGCGAGCTCGCCGTCGTTGGTGAGCAGCAGCAGCCCTTCGGTGTCGGCGTCGAGCCGGCCGACGTGGAAGAGGCGTTGTCCGGCGGCGACGCGTTCGGAGACGATGTCGCCGACGCAGGGGCGGCCGAGGTCGTCGGACATAGTGGACTGCCAGCCGCGTGGCTTGTTGAGCACGAGGTGGACGAGGTCCTTGTTGACGACGACGCGCACGCCGTCGACGCGGACGACGGCGTTCTCGGGGTCCACGCGCAGGCCCTGTTCGGTGACAATGGAGCCGTCGACCTCGACGCGTCCGGCGGCGATGAGTTCCTCGGCGGCGCGGCGGGACGCCACTCCGGCCTGGGCGAGGACCTTCTGCAGGCGCATGCCTTCGCCGGCGGGCAGCTGGGGGCGCTCGGCGGTGTGCTGGTGCCGGGCGGGTTTGGCGTTGCTGATCTTGGGGAGGGCCGCCGGGCGTTGGGCCTGGGGCTTGGGCGCGGCGGGACGGCCGCGCTTGTTGAGCGGGGTGTCGCCCTTGCGGTGCGCTTTCTTGGGCGTGGCCGCGTGGGCGGCGGGTTCGCCTCGTCGTTCGCGCGGGGGGTTCCCCGCGCGGGAGGTGGTCTTTCTGCGGTCCGGTGTGCCATCACGGCGAGCGGGCTTGTGCACTTTTTTCCTGTCTCAATCGGGATCGAACGGCGCGGGCGAGGTGGACTCGGTGCGCGGGTTCCTTCCTATTCTCGCAAATCGTGGGTCGGCCTCGAGACTTTCGCTGATGTCGTCGATCACATCGACGTCCGGGAGCAGCGGCGCGAGGGGCGGCAGGTCCTGCAGGGAGGCCAGGCCGAGGCGTTCGAGGAACAGTTCGGTGGTGACGTAGCGGGTGCCGCCGGTCTCGGGGTCGGTGCCGTCCTCGGCGATCAGGTCGCGGGCGAGGAGGGTGCGCATGACGCCGTCGACGTTGACGCCGCGGACGGCGCTGACGCGTGCGCGGGTGACGGGCTGGCGATAGGCGACGACGGCGAGGGTTTCCAGGGCGGCGCGGGTGAGCTTGGTGCGGGCGCCGCCCTGTAGGAGCCGTTCGACGTACGGGGCGTAGTCACGGCGGGTGTAGAAGCGCCAGCCGTCGCCGGCGTAGCGCAGGTCGATGCCGGAGCCGCGCGCGTCGAGGTCGGCTGCCATGCGGTGCAGGGTGGTCTCGACGCGGGTGGCGGTGACGCCGATGGCGTCGGCGAGCTGGGCGTTGGGGGCGGGGGTGTCGACGACGAGGAGCAGCGCCTCGAGGGCGGCGGCGAGTTCGCCGTCGGTCATCTCGAGCAGTTCGGCGTCGAGTCCGCGCGGGTCGGGGTCCGGTGTGTCGCTGCTCACCCGTAGTCCTCCTCGAATGTGGTGACGGCGTCGTCGTTCTCGCCGGTCCAGGCCACCTGTAGCGGCCCGAGCGGCTCGGGTTGGTCGAAGGTGACGGCTCGTTCGCGGTAGAGCTCGAGCAGCGCGAGGAACCGGGCGACGATCTGCAGGCTGTTGTCGCATTCGGCGACGAGTTGGCCGAAGGTGGCCCAGGTGCCGGCGCCGTGGGCGCGCAGCAGGGTGAGCAGGCGGGCGGCCTGTTCGGGGACGGAGACCTGGGGGGTGTGGAGGTGGTCGAGGCCGACGCGGGGTGGCGGCTTGGGCCGGAATGCGGCGGCGGCGATCTCGGCGAACCGGGCCGCGTCGACGCCGAGGACGACCTCGGGCACCAGGTTCTCGTACTGCGGTTCGAGCGAGACCGCGCGTGGGTAGCGGCGCAGGGCGGCGGCTTCGAACTCGGCGAACAGGTCGGCGATCTGTTTGAAGGCGCGGTATTGCAGCAGGCGGGCGAAGAGCAGGTCGCGGGCCTCGAGCAGGGCGAGGTCCTCGGGGTCGTCGACGTCGCCGGAGGGCAGGAGGCGGGCGGCCTTGAGGTCGAGCAGGGTGGCGGCGACGACGAGGAACTCGGTGGTCTGGTCGAGTCCCATCTCGGGGCCGAGGGCGCGGGTGTAGGCGATGAACTCGTCGGTGACCTCGTGCAGGGCGACCTCGGTGACGTCGAGGCGGTGCTGGGAGATCAGGGTGAGCAGCAGGTCGAAGGGGCCCTCGAAGTTGCGCAGCCGTACCTGGAAGCCCGCGGGGGGCGGGGCGGGCCGGGCAGCGTCGGGC